>CASDZI010000033.1 GCA_949285605.1 uncultured Christensenella sp. | reverse complement strand
CGGTATAAACGTTGTCATTTTTCACCGTGATGGAACGGTTGTTCTGCACTTCGATCTTGTTGTTGGCTTGATCGAAGACCGTAACGCTCAGATCGAGATCGTATTTTTCGTCGAAATAGGAATAGTCCTTTATGGTATAAGGAAGGTAATATTCTCCTTCGGGGACGTCGGACGCGTTTTCGGCGGAGATAACGAGGTCGGCAAATTCCTTTTCCGTACAGCCGATTAGCGCGACCGCCGCAAAAGTCAAAACCAAAAGTATCGCCGCAAAAAATTTTTTATTCATACAACCGTCCTTTATCTGTTTCCGATCGGTGACTTCATTATAAACCGAAAGACGTTCAAAGTAAACCCTTTCCGTCTTTTCTGGAAAATTTTACACTGTTTTTTCAGTTTAATTAAAGGGAAAAAGAACGGTGGCAAAGCAACGGAAGGGCGTTTTTTGTGGATAACCCTGCATAAATGTGGATAACTTTCTGCATAAATGTGGATAACTCCCCTTTTTCGCAAAAAATTTCTTCCCGACAAGCGAGATAAGGATACCTTAATAGAGGGGTTTGCGTAAATTAGCGGAAAGACGTTTACCCGATTGACTTAAACGGCTCCTTCCTTTATAATATCGATATAAAAATATTTAATTATACGGAGAAAGAATATTATGACCCCGGCAGGAATTTTTTGGATATGCGTGGCAGGACTGTTCGTTGCGTTTATATTGTTTTTGGTGATCCGCACTTTGCTTGTAAGGCCGAAGCCGCTGCCCAAAGAAGAGTTTACCCCAGAGGATATTTCCGAAAAGCAACTCGGAGAAAGGCTCAGCGAAGCGGTCAGGATCCCTACCGTCACCGTTTTGGACGGCAACGGCAGTTACGAACCGTTCCTGCAATTTCACGCTTTTCTGGAAAAGACCTACCCCAATATTTTCAGATCCGCCGAAAAAACGCTCATCAACGGTTACAGCCTTATTCTGAAAATAGAGGGCAGCGACAAGAGTTTGCTTCCGGCGTGTTTCCTTTCGCACCAGGACGTGGTGCCTGCGCCTAAAGAAGGGTGGGAAACCGAACCTTTCGGGGGAGAGATAATAGACGGTTTCGTTTACGGCAGAGGTTCGCTGGATATGAAAGGTCACCTTATCGCCCTGATGGAAGGACTGGAAAAAATACTGGAAAGAAAGGGAAAACCCGTAAGAAGCATATATCTGTGTTTCGGACACGACGAGGAAATCACCGGTAAAGACGGCGCCAGAATGATAGTGGAACATCTTTATGCGCAGGGCGTAAGAATGGAATACGTCGTGGACGAGGGCGGAGCCATTATGGACGGAGGACTGTTGGGCGTCAACGGCAAGATAGCCCTTATCGGTACCTGCGAAAAGGGTTACGTCGATTACGTTCTGACGGCAACAAAAGACGGCGGACACGCTTCCAGTCCCAAAAAACGCAGTTCGGTGGACGCCATAGCCGAAGCGGTTTACGACTTAAGCCACCTTCCCATGAAAAGTTACTGGTCCAAACCCATAAAGGAAACTTTCCGCACTCTTGCACCCTTTATGAAATTTCCGTATAAACTGCTTTTCGTCAACAGCGACGTTCTCGGGCCGCTTCTGAGGTGGTTGCTTTCCAAGGTCAATCCCGTGACCAACAGCATAGTGAGGACCACTTTTGCGTTCACGCAGTTGCAGGGGTCGAGCGCACCCAACGTCATACCCGTCACCAGTAAAGCGGTGGTAAACGTGCGTATCAATATCGGACAGACTCAAAAGGAAGTAAAAGAGTATATTCAGAAAGTAGTAGGTAAGGAGATCACGGTAACCGAACTCAATCCCGGGTTCGATCCCACTCCCGTAAGCGAAACCAAAGGCGAGATATACGAAATCATACTCAAAAGCGTAGCCGAGGTTTTCGACGGATACATTCCGGCGCCGTATCCTTTTATTGCGGCGAGCGACGCCAAACATTATTATAAGATATGCGATAAGGTCTACCGCTTCGGTCCGATAGAAATGGGCGTGGACGATCAGAACCGTATTCACGCCGACAACGAACGGTGCAATATCGCAAGTGCGGTCAAGGGAGCGCAGTTCTTTGCACGCCTGATAGAAAATACCTGTTATTGAAAACTTTAGCAAAAAAACAATACGCCCGAAAAGGGCGTATTTTTTTTGTTCTCCGCAGGAAGGCTCAGAGCGGTTTTATCACGCAGGAGGATTCCACCGTTACATATTCTTGCAACCCTTCGTCGGCATAGACGAGGGAAGAAGCCGTGAAGTTCCGTAAAGTTATATCGCCGTCGATTATTTTTTCCACCGAAACTTTTTCGGTGACTTTACCGCCGGATACCGAGGAAAAAACGGTAAGGGAAGCGTCGTCGACGCCGAGTGCGAGGGTGCCTGCCGAGTGACCGCAGAGGTCTATCGCCATAGTGACGTGTTCGGTAAAGGCTACGCTTATATAGAGCGAGGAAAAGTCGCTTGCAAGGCGGATAAGCGTAGCGTTGTGCGCAATATCCAATATAAAATCCTCGGTACAGGTTTCGTCTATGTAAGCCACGACGTCGCCCGTTCCCGAATCAGCGCCGTAGGAGGTAGAAAGGTCGTTGGGATTATGGATAATTATTTCGCCGTTATTGACGAGATTCACGACCTTGTGCAGCGAAGAGTCGTCTCTTCTTAAAGAAAGTTTATGGGAATTCAAGTCGAGCACGGTGTTTTCCGCTACCGTCAAAGTGATGTCGCTCGTGGTGTCGTTGGTATAGGAGATGTTGCCGCCGAGATAAATTTTTCCGTAATTGCATACGTTTTCCTCCCTGCAATTGGCAAGGGCGTTTTGTAGTTGTTCAAAGGTATTCACCGTAATTTCTCCCGGCAGGATCAGATATTCGTCCCGACGTTCGCCGTAATAACTTTCGGAGAAAACGGCCGCCTTGCTTATTACGTAAGCGGGAGCCCCCTCTACCGAAATATCGCTTATATTGTAATATAATGCGCTGTAATCCTCTCCTTTTATCAAAGTATAGCCTTCGTCGGTAAGAGTAAACGGCAGACAGGCGTCTTCGCCGTACATAACGGTAGCGGCAAGTCCCGAAATGGTCACGGAGGCGATGGATTTTCGGACGAAAACCGTACCGTCGCCCGAAACCTGTTGTTCCGTTCCGTTGAAATAGACAAAGCCGTTATTTATCACGTTTTCGCTTCCTGCCAAAGTCCCCGAATTCCCCAAGGAGAATTTTCCGTTGTTTTCAAGTTGTCCTTCCACGGTCAGGGCGTATTCGGTCAACAGGTAATATTCGGCAGGAACCGTCACTTTATAATTCTGCGGTATAGTCAGATCGGAATGTAGAGCGACGTCGGCGTCCAGGACGGCTTCGTTATAATTTCCGTTTGACAAAATCGCCCGTAAAGAAGCGTCGTCCGTTACCGTCGCCGAAGCCGGTTCGATCACATAAGAGAGAGCTAAACTCCCTTTATAGGTTTCCGAAGTACCGTTAAAAGTTACCGTAACAACGACTGTTCCTGCGTCACAGGGATAATCTCTCTGCGGATAGTCAGGGTAAGCGTAGGACAGATTATAGGTGGTTCGGGCGACGTTAAGTGAGTCGTCGGAAAACACGAGGGTGGGGTATTTATAGAAACCGTCGTAAGTAAATACCGTTTGTTGCAGGAAAACGTCCTCTGCTTTTATCGGTTGTCTTACCGTAAGTCTGTCAGTGAAGGCGGGATTGTTTTCGTCGAAATAGGCGTGTCCCGAGTTGGTTATCGTGTTTTCGGAAAGGAATTCGGCTTCGCCGTAATTGAAAATTTTGCCCGAGTTCTCTGTGTCAAGGTTGTTGGAGAAAGAGTTTTTGTTATGGAATTCGCCTCTGTTTACGAATAAGGCGCCGTTGGTTAAATCGCCGGAATTATGGAACTTTCCTCCGCTCCCCACGGTCAAAGTCCCGAAGTTAGCTACGGTGGCGTTATTATAAAAAGCGTCGTTGACGACCAGGGAGCCGTTTATCGTCAGCGTGGCGTTGTTGGTAAAGGAACCGTCCAGCACCACCGTAGTCGAGGACGGCACGGTAAACTCACCGCTTATCGAACCCGACCCGTCCAAGGTCACGACCGAATAATTTCCGCTCGAGACCGTTTCGATAAGGCGGGACGACGAAAGTACGGTTATGGAAGAGGGGGTTATTGCGAAAGTGAATTCCTTGTGCCCGAACAGCGCTTCGGAATGAGGTCCCGACGTCACGCTTACCGTGGCGGTACCTGCGTTCACGTTGTCGGAGTAAGCTATTTCGCAACCGTTTAAGGACAACGGTTTTCCGCCGTAAGTAAAACTTACCGCAGGTTCCTTCGCTTTACCGTCGTACTCGGCGGAAACGTAGGAAAGCGAACCTTCGCATTCGGTCATGTTTATGCGCCGATACACGAAGTCGTATTCGTCCATACCGACCATCGCTACGTCGGAAAAGACGCCTTTGGAAGAGGCGGAATCGAAAGTCCCTTCGTTACGCAGCTCTCCGCAATTGTAAAACGCCGTTCCGAACTTGAGGGATAAAGAGTGTCTGTTCACGAAAACGCCTTCGTTTACCACGGAAAAATCCTTATCGGAAACGCTTTCGGCGGTGATACGACCTTCGTTTATAAAAGTGCCTTCCACGGTAAGGAGATGTCCGTTCAGATCGAGGGCGGCCGAAGACGGAACGGTCAGAGTTTTGTTTTCGGGGACGGATATATCTTCACTTAAAGAAAAAGAGGTATAGTTAAGTAAAGATAACTCCTTTTCCAATTCGGAATAAGAGGCTACGGTTTTCTTCTCTTTTGATTGAAGTATCTCGAACGTAAATTCTGCCGTGCCTGTATATTTTTTCGTGGAAGTGCCGCTCAAAGTGATTTTTGCGTTACCGGCGTTGACGTTATCGGAAAATTCCGCAGCAAGATCGGGGTGGGAAGAACCGGAGGTAAAGGTATCGATTATTCTGCCGTCGTAACGTAAATCGAAGGAACATTCCAAAGCGGTGCCGTTATACACTATGTCGAAACGGTCTTTTACGCTGATAGAAATAAGCGGATCGGAAAGATTGTAAGTTTTTTGTTGAGAGGGCGTTTCTCCGTCGCCGTTCCCGCTCTCGTCGCCGTTTTCCGAAGGCAGGCAGGCGGAAACCGCAAGTAAAATCAAAACTATGAGGACAAACGCTAAAACTTTTTTTCTCATTTTTTTCTCCTTATTACTAAAAATATATCATAATCGCTTAAAATTGTAAAGAAGCCTTTTTTTACCTTTTGTCGCAAAGGCGGGGGAAAAGCGATTGACAAAATCCGAAATTTATTTATATTAGAGAGAGAAAGAAAAATACAGAGGTACTATATGAAAAAACTTTGGAGCGAATTCAAGAAATTCATAAATCGGGGAAGCGTTATGGACCTTGCCGTAGGTATGATAATCGGCAGTGCGTTTACCGCCATAATCACCGCTTTGGTGAAAAATATCTTTACGCCTTTGATAAACGCCATACCGAGTGCCGACGGAACGGGAGCTTTGCAGACGGTTTTGAGGGAAGCGGTGATCGACGAAAGCGGCAACGTGGTGACCGAAGCTCTCATACTCGACTGGGGGAGCGTAATAGGGGCGATTATCACTTTTTTTGTGACGGCTATAGTTCTTTTTCTGATTGTTAAGGGATTTAACGGTCTGAAAGAAAAAGGCAGGGAACTTAAAGAAGAAATAAAAAACGTCGTAAAACCCGAGGGAATAAATACGGAAAAATCCTCTGAAAAAGTCGCCGAGGTTGCCGCAGAAGTAGCCGCCGCCGAAACTATTGTTGCGGAAAAAGCTCCCGATTACGAAGACCTTCTCAAACAAATCATCGAATTGTTGAAAGAATCCAACTCAAAGGAAGAAAAATAAAGTTCAAGTCTTGTTTCAAAACGAAAACCCCCCGCACGATAATGCGGGGGGTTGATTTTTGCCGAATAGAATTTATTTGTTGGCGGAAAGCAACAGGGCTTTTCTTTCCTTGAACTCCTCTTCGGTGAGGATACCTTTTTCGTAAAGGGAATGTAAAGTTTGTATGGATTTCAACAGTTCTTCGTTGTTATCTTCTTTGCTTTGCTTTTTCGGCAAAACATCGACAATTCGGCTTATCGAGACCAATAAAAGCAAGATGCCGGAAATTATCATAAATATATTATAAAATTGCGCCGCTATGTCGGTATATGTTTCCAGCCAAGTTTGCCGGTTGGATATACTTTCCTGTTGCGACGAGTCGGATGCGGTGTAAAGGCTGTAAGAAATCGCGCCCACCGTGCCTATTAAAATCAAGGCTAAAGCCAGGATTATAATAAGTACCGAAATAAAAATTTTTGCGTTGTTGAGTTTGTTCATAATTACCTCCGTAGTAAAAAAGTATTTTAATTATATAGGTGTTACACATATTTGTCAATAGGTATTGCACATATTATTTATGATATAAATATGGAATTCGGAAAAAATTTCAGAAGTTTTCGAAAGGAAAACGGCTATACGCAAAATGAGATAGCGGCTAAACTCGGCATAGCCCAGTCCAACGTAAGCGACTGGGAGAACGACGTATCCCGTCCCGAATACGAAAATCTTATCAAACTCGCCTCCGTTTACGGCGTTACCGTAGGGGAGCTTTTAGGCGTGGAGAAATAAAAAGCCTTACAATTTTTTATACAAAATCCGCTTTATATAAAAAAAGGTGCAAGTCCGCTGTATACAATAGTAAGACCAAAGTGAGAAGAAGGGTGTAGAGTGCGAACTTTCGAATTTTACAAAAAAGGTGCAGGGCTCCCGAAAAGCTGAACGAGTATGGCGAAGTAAGATTTTCGGGAAAAGGAGACGAAGGCAAAAAACCGACAGGCGAAAAGAAAATTTTGCCTGTCGAAAAAGCCTTACGGCGATGCGGAGGTGAGCGGACCCGGCTGCGAAGCATAGCTTCTTGCGTTCAGGCTACAAAAGCTATGCCATAGCTTTTGCTTAACGCCTTCCGCCTACGGCTAAACCCTGCTGCGAAGCATAGCTTCTTGCGTTCGGACGGAAACGCTATACTATAGCATTTCTTATTCGTCCTCCGCCTACGGCTAAACCCGGCTGCGAAGCATAGCTTCTTGCGTTCGGACGGAAACGCTATACTATAGCGTTTCTTATTCGTCCTCCGCCTACGGCTAAACCCGGCTGCGAAGCATAGCTTCTTGCGTTCGGACGGAAACGCTATACTATAGCATTTCTTATTCGTCCTCACCCCCTGTTACGGTGTGCAAGTCCGCTCAAATAAATACAAAAAAAGAGGCTGTGGAAGCCTCTTTTTTTGTATTGGTGGAGGTGAGCGGACTTGCACCCCTGTACTCATGCGGTCGGTAAAATTTTTCTACATGCTTAGCGTTGATTGCTTTTGTCGGGCGTAAAGTCTATCAGGCAAATCCCTTACTCCCCGAGTCCGTAATGCCGTTCGGAAATCCGGACCTTTTCCCGAACCGTTCTCTGCTGAAACACGCCGACGTCGGAACCGCAGACCTTTCCGTCGCGACGACTGCTATTAGGCTGCAGCGAGCTCGTAATTTTGATTGTTGTTATTTTATTTGTTTAATTTCCCTTTTTAACGAAGCAGGGACTTCGGCATGCTTAACGTCACCTTGCGCACAAGTCGAATCTGAAACACCCCCGTAATTTTTTTCGTACTATTATTTTATTGCCGAAAATACCTCTTGTCAACAGCCTTCCGTCTGTTATATTTTACCTCTTGTCCTTTTACTCCCTTCGGATAGGGTGCGGTATCTTCGTTTTAATTGACATTTTTATAGAATAATAGTAATATTTATGTAATTTATTCACGGAGGCGCATTATGGACGAACTCAAAAAGAAAATTCTGAAACTGCTCAAGGAGGACGCTCGTTTTTCGGCTTCGGAAATTGCGGCAATGGTCGGTAAGACCGAAAAAGAAGTAGCTTCGGCTATCGCAGAAATGGAAAACAGCGGCATTATCGTCAAATATACCGCCGTGGTCAATACCGAAAAAACCGGCGAAGATTACGTCGACGCTCTTATAGAAGTTAAGGTCACCCCTCAGCCGAGAAGAGGTTTCGACGCCATCGCCGAAGAAATTTACCGCCTGGACGAAGTCAAAGCCGTTTATCTTATGAGCGGAACTTACGATCTCGCCATCACCTTGGAAAGCAAAACCATGAGAGACGTCTCCTTGTTCGTCAGCGAAAGACTGGCGCCCATCGACGCAGTCATCGGCACGGCTACCCATTTTATAATGAAACAGTATAAAGAGGGCGGCGTTATCCTCGACAACGGCGAAGTTTCGGGCCGTCTTCCCGTCCACGAATGATTTGCGTGTTTCGAGGGTTTATAATTTATGGATTATTCTAAATTTATAAACAAACGGGCGGCTTCCATAAAACCGTCCGGGATAAGGCGGTTTTTCGACATCGTCAACGAGAAAAAAGGCGTTATATCCTTAGGCGTGGGGGAACCGGATTTTCATACCCCGTATATCGGCAGGGATTACGCCGCAAGAAGTATCAACAAGGGGCTTACGCAATATACCCCCAACGGCGGATTCCTGAAGTTACGACAGCTTATCAGCGAGTATTATAAAGTCCGCTACGGGCTTGTTTATGATCCCGAACATGAGATTTTGGTTACCGTAGGGGCGTCAGAAGCTATAGACCTTGCTTTGCGTGCGACGGTGGAAACGGGAGACGAGGTGCTTATCCCGGAACCGTCTTACGTCAGTTACGCTCCTTGCGTGACCATGACCGGGGGAGTGCCTGTGGGGGTGGAGTGTTTCGCTTCCGACGGATTCAGGATAACCGCCGAAACGCTGAGAAAGAATATCACCGACCGTACCAAAATTCTTATCTTGCCTTATCCCAACAACCCTACCGGCGGGATTATGGAAAAGGAAGATCTGGAGAAGATAGCCGAAGTCTGTATCGAAAACGATATACTCGTCATAAGCGACGAAATTTATTCCGAACTTACCTACACCGAAAAAGGGCACGTCTCGGTGGCGAGTATCGAGGGTATGAGGGAAAGGAGCGTGGTGATAAACGGTTTTTCCAAAGCCTTTGCCATGACGGGTTGGAGATTAGGGTATATGCTGTGTCCTGCCGAACTGCTAACGCCTATGTATAAGATACATCAGTATTCCATAATGTGTGCACCCACCGCAAGCCAGTACGCCGCCATGGCCATTCTGGAACAGGGACTGGAAGAGAACTTCCTTTCGGTGGAGGAAATGCGGGCGCAATACGATATGCGCAGGCGGTACCTTGTGGAAAATTTCAACGCCATGGGGCTGACTTGCTTCGAGCCGAAGGGGGCTTTTTACGTTTTTCCCTCGGTAAAAACCACCGGTATGGACGGGGAAAAATTCGCCGAGACTCTGTTGGAGGAAAAGGCTGTAGCGGTCATTCCGGGGAACGCTTTCGGAAAAGGCGGCGAAAACTTCGTCCGGATAAGTTACGCTTATTCCATGAAAACTTTGGTAAAAGCCGTTTCTCTTATAGGGGAATTCGTAAAAGATTTGCAATAATCGTTTTCGGACCGAAAAATCGTTTCACAGCGTCGGGAAATTATGATAAAATAACCGTAATAAATATTCGATTAGGTATAAAAGTTAATTTTTGTTTAAGTGAGGTTGTATGGAGTTTATTGAAAAGACGTTAGGACAAATTATCGGAGACCTCGCCGCCATGCGTCCCGACGGACTTGCCTTCAAGTTCGCCGACAGGGACTACTGCAGAACCTGGAAAGAGTTTGACGAAGAAACTACTCTTATCGCCAAAGGATTTATGGCGCTGGGCGTGCAGAAAGACGAAAAAATTTCCATGTGGGCCACCAATACCCCCGAATGGATGCTTACCCTTTTCGCCGCAGCTAAAATAGGGGCGGTTTTCGTCACGGTCAACACCAATTACAAGAGTTTCGAACTGGAATATCTGCTTACTCAGTCCGATACCAAAGTGCTGGTCATGATGGGCGGATTCAAGGACAGCAATTACGTCGATATAGTGGAAGGCTTGATCCCCGAAATAAAAGACGGCAAAGACGGTTTAGTTTCAAATAAGCGACTTCCCGTGCTGGAAAGGATTATTTTTTCCGATCCCGGCGAAGCGCCGAAAGGGTTTTTGCCCTTCGAAAAACTCAAAGAACTCGGAAAAAGCGTTTCCGACGAGGAATTTTATGCCCGCTACAACAGCCTGACCATTCACGACATAGTGAATATGCAATATACCTCCGGAACCACCGGTTTCCCCAAAGGGGTAATGCTTACGCACTATAATATCGTCAACAACGGCAAATGTATCGGCGACGGAATGAATTTCACCAAAGACGACAAGCTTCTGATCTGCGTGCCGTTCTTCCATTGTTTCGGGCTGGTGCTGGCGGTAATGGCTGCGATAACGCACGGGACGGCTATGGTACCCATCGACCATTACAGTCCCTTACCCGTCATGAAAGCCATTTCCGAAAACAAATGCACCGCCGTGCACGGAGTACCGACTATGTTTATAGCCATGCTGGAACACCCGAAATTTTCGGAATTCGATTTTTCCAGTCTGCGTACCGGCATAATGGCGGGTTCGCCTTGTCCGGTGGAAGTCATGAAACAGGTCGTGGACAAAATGAATATGAAAGAAATAGTCATAGTGTTCGGACAGACCGAGGCAAGTCCCGGTTGTACCATGACCACCACTACCGACAGCCTGGAAAAACGTGTTTCCACCGTGGGCAAAGCCTTCCCCGGAGTGGAATGTAAAATAGTCGATCCCGAAACCGGCGAAGAACTGCCCAGAGGTAAAGCGGGAGAGTTCTGCGCAAGAGGATACAACATTATGAAAGGGTATTACAAAATGCCCGAAGCCACCGCGCAAGCCATAGACGCCGACGGCTGGCTCCATTCGGGAGACCTTTGCACCGAGGACGAGGAAGGTTATTTCAAAGTCGTGGGCAGGATCAAAGATATGATAATAAGAGGCGGAGAAAACATCTATCCTAAGGAAATAGAAGAATTTCTCTACACTCTTCCTCAGATCTCCGACGTACAGGTGGTGGGAGTGCCCAGCGTGCAGTACGGGGAGGAAGTTATGGCGTTCATTATACTTAAACAGGGCGAGACCATGACCGAAGAAGAAGTCAAAGCCGCCGTAAGAGCCAATATGGCAAGACACAAAGTGCCCAGTTACATCAGCTTCGTGGATCACTTCCCCGTGACCGCGAGCGGAAAAATACAGAAGTTCAAACTTCGCGAACAGGCGATCGAACTTCTGCGTCTGCAAGACGCCGCCAATATCGAAACGGCTTAATTTAGGAGGTAAGAAATGAAACTTGCGTTTTCGACAATCGGTTGTCCCGACTGGTCCTTAGACGAAATAATCGCCGCGGCAAAAGACCTCAATTACGACGGAGTGGAAATAAGAGGTATCGGCGGAGAAATCTACGCTCCCGCTATCAAACAGCTCACCGAAGGACGGGAAAAACTTATGGCAAAACTCGCTTCCACCGGCGTGAAGATCAGCTGTCTTACTTCCGGCGCAACCTTCGCCTTTCACGACGCAAAGGACTCCTCGTTAAAGGAAGCGTTTGCGTATATTGACTTAGCGAGGGAACTTTCGGTACCCTTTGTAAGGATTATGAGTACCGATAAGCCTTATTACGACGGAGGCGACCTCAAACTTTGCAAGACGCTTTTCAAGGAAGCCGTCCGGTATGCCGAAGGCAGCGGAGTAACTCCGCTTATGGAAACCAACGGGCTTTTCGTGAACACCGCTTTACTGAAGGACTTTCTGGACGAGACGGGCGGCGGCGCACTGTGGGACGTACATCATCCGTACCGTTTCGGCGGAGAAAAGATAGAAGAGACCGCCGCAAATCTGAAAGGCAAAGTCAAATACGTTCATCTTAAAGATTCCGTGGTAGTCAACGGAAAAACGAGCTACAGGATAATGGGTTACGGCGACGTGCCGATAAAGGAAGCGCTCACCATTCTCAAAGACGACGGATACGACGGGTATCTCACTATGGAATGGGTGAAGCGTTGGAACAGGGAACTGGAAGAACCGGGCGTGGTTTTTGCACATTTCCCCTATTTTATCCGCAGGACTTTAGGTTAAAACGAAACTATTTTTATGAGGACGACGTTTCTGACACGAATGCCCGACCAGGCGGGCGCTTTTCTGAAGGCGAGCAGAATTATCGCTGCCGCCGGCGGCAATATCGTCAGGGTAAGTTACAACAAGGCGGTGGACAGCCGCCTTCTTTCCATTGACGTAAAATGCGACGAGCACGCAAAAGATGTCATCACCGAGGAGCTTAAAAAAATCGGATATCTTTTGCAGGAATACGACGCAGGCACAGTCATGCTTACCGAATTCAAACTTCGGGACGTGCCGGGGTCGGTCACCCCGATACTGGAGATAATCAACGAATATAATTTTAATATTTCCTATATCAGTTCCAACGAGAACGGCACTCCGTATCAGTTTTTCCGAATGGGGCTTTTCGTGGAAAAGGCGTCGGACGTAAAGAGTTTCCTGGACAGAGTGAGCGCGCTTTGCGAAGTCAGGATAATAGAATACGACAGCACCGAAAAGGCGTTGGACAACACGGTATTTTACCTGTCTTTCGCCAACGGTATCGCCGAAAAACTGCGTCTGGACGACGAGGCGAGATATACGCTTATCAGCGAATCCAACAAAATAATGCAGATGCTGGAGGACAGAGGGGAGCAGCCTCATAAAACTTTCGAATACATCGCCGCTTTCGCCGACCATATAGCCAAGCATTGCGGAGAGGGGTATCTTCCGGAAATCGAATCAAGGGAACGAGACGGATACGGCATATACTGTATCCAACCTCCTTGCGGAAGCAACACCTTCTTAGTGGTAAAGGGCGAGGAAGTTTTGATCGTGGACGGGGGATATACCCGTCTGAAAGGGGAGTTGCTTGCCGTTTGCGAAAAACTCGTAAGCGGATTTTCGGAGAAAAAAATAACGCACGCCATCACCCACCCCGATATCGATCACGTCGGGCTTTGCGGAATATATAAGACGTTTATGAGTGCCTCGAGCGCCGAAAACTTTTTCCTGGAAAGGTCGGGAGAACCCGATTATCGGGAAAGCAACCGTTTCAACGCCCCCTACTGCCGCATAGGGAAGGTATTATCGGGATACGCCATGCCCCCCGAAGAAAACGTGGTGGCGGCAGGGAGTTACCGCAGGGGAAGCGAAGCGCTTTCCTATATCGGCGAATTCGATTTCGCTTCTTTGAAAGTCAAAATGTACGAAGGTACGGGCGGACACGTCAGAGGGGAGACCGTTTACGTCATAGAGGACTTGAAGATTGTTTTCAGCGGCGATATTTACATAAACGCCGAAGGTCTTTCGGCGGATCAAAAGGAATTCAATTCCCTTGCGCCGTATCTGATGAGCGGAGTGAACGTGGACAGCAAAGAGGCTGCCGTCAGCCGTAACGCTTTGAAAGAAAAATATTGTCGAGACGGGTGGCTGGTCTGTTGCGGTCACGGAGCTTTTGCGGAATTTTAACTTTATATTGACTTTTACATTCGCGGAAAGTTATTCTTAAATAAAAAGGAATTTATTACATTAAAACTATGGAAAAAGCGTTGGTTTACGATAAATCTGCCCTTCGGCAGAGAATTTTGGAATTTGTCGGGAGTCGTCCGAAAGCGGAAAAAAGGCTGATATTCGAGGATTGTTTCCGTCATTTCGGGCTGAGTGCGGCGGAAAAGAAGGACAAGTCCTTCGAAAGCCGGATGATCAGGGCTAAGAGCGTCATAGGGGCGTTGCTTTCGGAAATGCGCAGGGACGGCGTGCTCGAACTGGTGGACGAGTATTACTATAAATTGCCGCAGGATATGACGGTTTCCGACGTGATCACCGAGGACAAGATCGAGGAATTCTGCAAGGATATTTTCCAAGAAAACAAGTCTCTTACTAAAAAGGAGATCTTCGCCAAGTGCGAAGGAAAATTCGATCGGGACGGCGACGGCAAGGAACGGGAAATAATCCACCGCAGAGGCGGCAACGTGTTGGCTCGGCTTTTGCGTAGCGGAGTTCTTTACAGGGAAAACGGCAGATATTTCCGGAACGACGGCGAGACCTTCCCCGACAGCGACGTGGGGAATTGCCTTAAAGAGGCGGCGGAAGGAGGAGACGTAAAGAAGTGTTTCAAAACCCTTCTCAATATGAAAGGCGGAGAGTTTTTCGAAGAGTTTTCGGTGGGATTGATTTCCGCCGAAGCGGGTAAAACCGCTTTTGTGCTCAAAAGCGAAGTGACGGGCGGCGCCGACGATAACGGCATAGACGGAGTCATCGAGACCGAGGACGGTTTCGGGTTCAGAGAAAGAGTGCTGATACAGGCGAGGACGAGGGCGAAAGGCGCCATAACGCTTAAAGAAGTAAGGGAGTTTTTCGGGGCGATGATTGCCGAAAAGGGCACGAGAGGGATATTCGTTACCACTGCGTCTTTCCATAGCGAAGCGCAGAAATTCCTTAACCGTCAAAGGAATCTTACCGGGATAGACGGAGACAAGTTATTCGATATGGCGGTTGATAACGCCTGCGGAGTGACGGTTTCCGACGGAAAAACCGAACTCATACCCGAAAAATTTCTCTGAGGGTTTTTCAAGCGGCGACAAACGTCCGAAAGGGCGTTTTTTTATTTTTTGGGATGTCACCCGAAAGGAATTTTTTCATAGTATATATTGTCCCGAAAGGGGACAAAGGAGAAAGTACAATGGAAATTATTTCGGAAAATCAGACCTGTCCAACCGTAGGATATCAAGCAGCAAACATCTGCGTACCCGTCAGCGTGGAACCTTACGCAAAAGCGGGCGCCACCCTCACCAAGTGTTGCGGTAATCCCACGGTAATACCCGGCAGACAAATTTGCGGCGGAGTAAAGAACGGGATTTGTTCATTTACTCTTTCTCAAAGTATCTGCGTAGCGGTCCCGGTGGAATTCGGCGCCAACGCCATAGTCGGGGAAGCCTACGTCGATTGTCTCGACGCTTCCGCAGAAGACATCTGCACCGATTGCAGCTTCTCGCCTACGCCTGCGGCAATTAACGAAGAAACTATTCTCTGAGATTAAGGAGGAAGCACAATGACAAAACCGAATCCGAACAAACACTGTAAAGACGATTGTGTGCGTACCGCGGTACGCTACTGCGAAGTGGAATTGCCTTTGGACGTTTCGGCAACCGCAAAAATAGGCAGACCCGAAGCGTCTTGTTGCGGCGAACCTGCCGTGGAAGCCCAAGAGAAAAATAATGGATGCCGACTGGTAGTGCGGCAAAGATTGAAAATAAGCGTTCCGATAGTTTACGAAGCGGTGGTCACCGCCGATTGCCCGCAATGCTTCTGTAAGGACGGGGATTGTCATTGAAAAAAAGCCGACCGAAACATTTTTTCGGTTGGCTTTACATAATTGTATAATGTAATAAACGGAAAGATTTTTCATAAAATAAAATTATGAAAAATTTTTTAATAAGGTGAATTATACTTTCAAGTGCAACACTTTGAGAACAAAAAAAGAAGTTCATATGAATCTGTTGTATAATTAAAATTGAAACAAAAAAACAACTGGAG
>CASDZI010000032.1 GCA_949285605.1 uncultured Christensenella sp. | reverse complement strand
AGTGGTCATTGAATATTTCCTGTCGAGCGTAAGCGGTTCTTGTATAGGTTATAAACTCGATAAGGATGTGGTAACCCCGATTGTCGAAGAAACTTCAATGAAATATGAGCAATTGTATCCGATACTTTCTATCCAGGAAGGAGCAAGAGATTTCATAGATGATTTTGTAAAGTATTTTTCGGAAATTCCTGAAATGTTTACTTTTAATAATTTCGAAATTTTTGCTCCGATGTTATATTATTTATGTGGTGCAAAATCGTTTGATATTTACTTCTTTAATTATACTATGCTTGAAGATGAATTATACGGAGGCAAAAAAGAAATAGCTTTCCTGGAAATATATGATTATTATTTCAGAACAAGTAATCTGAACAATACAAATAATCAAGTGCAAAATAATCCCATAATTATTTACAGAGATAATTTTGCTTTACCGGAAAATTGGTCGAAATTGAAGAAGGCGATATTCTATTTCTTTTTCAATAATAAACTTTTTTGGAAAAAATTAAAAATTTGGAGAGAAGTTAAAAAAACCGCTAAATAATTTATTTTTCAACGGGAGTAAATATGGTGAAAGTCAGTAGTTTAGAGTCCAAATTTTGTACCGGTTGCGGTGCTTGCTATAATATCTGTCCAAAGAAAGCCATTTCTATGGAAACGAATACAGAAGGTTTTTTATTCCCGCATATCAATGAAGAATGTATTGATTGCGGATTATGCGGAAAGGTATGCCCGCAATTGAATAAAGAAGCATTTGAAAAGACGAAACCTTCTTGTTATGCCGTTATATGTAAAGATAAATACAGAGATATTACAAGTAGCGGCGGAGTTTTTGCCGCATTGGCAAATCGCTGTTTGGATAACGGCGGAGTCGTTATAGGCGCAGCATTTACCGAAGACTTCAGCAAAGTTCAGCATATTTCAATTCATTCTAAAGCCGATTTATCTAAAATTTTAAAGTCAAAATATGTTCAGAGCGATACCAAAAAGACCTTTAGTGAAGTGAAAGAATTATTGCAAATGAACAAGGAAGTTCTTTTTGCCGGTTGTCCTTGCCAAGTCGACGGATTAAAAAATTTTTTGGGAAAGAATTACGATAACTTATTGACCGTAGATATTCTTTGCCACGGAGTACCGTCTCCTTTGGTGTATAAAAAATTTTTAGAAGAATTCTGTGCCGGGAGGATACCGGAAGGAGTTGATTTCCGTGATAAAAAGTACGGTTGGGGCACTTTATTGAGTGTAAAATTTAAAAACGATATACATTACGATTATTATAACGGAATGTACTTTTCTTCTTTTTTAAGCGGAATGTCTATGCGAGAGGCTTGTTTCCATTGTAAATATTCAAATCCACAACGCGTCGGAGATATAACTTTAGGAGATTTTTGGGGAATTAAGAATTCGTTTCCCGAAATGGATGACGGCAAGGGGACCTCTTTTATTATGTGCAATACCGAGAAAGGCGAGAAAGCTTTTTCTGCGGTTTCGGATACGTTCAGTGTAAAAAAAGATATTCCTATGAAAACAGCTTTGGCTATAAGCGAAAAGGCGAACGGTGCTTTGTTGCGTCCCACGGCGATGCCGTCCAACAGAAAGTGCTTTTTCAATCATTTAATAAAAGGCGAAAAGTTTTCCGTAGCGTATCGATATGCTACAACGGCTTTACTCGACGTAGGGATTTTAGGTTGGTGGATCGAGACTCCTAAGTCGAACTACGGCTCTACTTTAACCAATTTCGGATTATATAAATATTTGCTGTCTTTGGGCTTATCTGTAGCTTTTGTTTCGCCGCCGAATTTTGACAGAAAATATGCCGGGGAATTCAATAAACAAAACGGTTACAGAATGACCGCAAAGTACGATTATCCCGATATGAAAGAAAATAATAAATATATCGATACTTTCATCGTTGCTTCCGATGTTTTATGGTATTATGACGCTTTTATAAAAACGGGATATTTCTTTATGCTTGATTTTGTAAACGACGAAAAGAAAAAAATATCTTATGCTACGTCTTTCGGAAATACAAGCAGGTTTTTCCCTAAGGAAGAAATGATGAAAGCAAAATCTTTATTAAAAAGATTTGATGCAATTTCGGTAAGAGAATATGAAGGAGTGGATATTTGCAAAGAACGGTTCAACGTGGAAGCCACTCAAGTGTTGGATCCCGTCTTTTTGTGTGATACTAAAGAATGGATAAAGCTTGCGGAGAAAGCGGAAAGAAAAACTACCGGTAAATTTTTATTTGCATATATTTTAGATCCGAATGAAGAGAAAGTAAAGAAATTAGATAAATTAGCGAAAGCAAAATCTTTAAAACTTGTCACGATCACAGATAAACAATTCAATGCCGAAGAAAAAACTTCGATATTGGAAAAACACGGTTTATTGAAGTCTGCCACTATTGAAGAATTATTATATCATTTGTTAAACGCAAGTTTCGTAGTAACGGATTCATATCACGGAATGTGTTTTTCAATTATTTTAAAGAAATCTTTTATTGTTGTAGTCAATAGAGCAAGGGGTGCGTCAAGGTTTGATACTTTAGGGACCGACTTAAATTTATCCCATCGAATGATTGAAAATTTCAACGAATTGGAAACGAATCCGAATGTGTCGAAAGATATTGATTATAAAGACTATTCCGATAAAATTGAAAAAGAAATCAAAAGGTCTAAAGACTGGTTAAGTGCTGCTTTGAACAAGAAAAAAACTTTACAAGGCTTTAGCGACATCGATTTATTGACGGAAGAATTTCTAAAATTAAAAGAAGAAATCCAGGGGCTCAAGACGGAAATAGAAAAACTGAAACATAAAATCTAATAAATTTCCTTAGAATTACAAGCGCATTGGAAAGCTTTTTTCTGAAATATTTTTACTTGTTTTTAACAAATTATGTTTATGAAGAAAAAGGTATTAGGATTAGGAAGAGGGGAAACAGGCGTTTCCCTCTTTTTTTGTGCGTTAAGGTATAAAAATTTGTTAATTTTCGGGTTGAAGTAGGTAGATTCGGTTGCAAAGATGACTTTTTTTATAAAATATAAATATCTATTTTATCAGAGGTACATTATGAGAGGAAAAAGACGTTTCTTGATAGTGGTTTTTGCGTTGATTTTGTCGCTCGTTACGGTCATTGCTTTAACCGCTTGCGCAGACGACGAGGAGACTACCGAAAACTGGGAAACGAACAGCGCCGACGCTGTCGTTACGGATACAGGGTTCAGCGCGCAACTGGTGCTTGACGAGGGAGAGTTCGTTTCTTCCGATAAAGCGGATTTCGTTTTGTCCGTACTCATCAGATTTACCGCAAAGCGGTAAACAGGATCTCCGAAAATCCGTGCGTGCGTTCGTTGCGGTCCATTCGGCGTAGTTTGGTCGTGGTATGAGTTGATATCTATTGACGGGTGAGTGGCGTTATTTAAGTTTAGTCTGTACTCATCAGATGTGCCCCAAAGCGGTAAAAGTTATGAAAACCCCTGCGTGCGCTGTAACGGTCCATTCGGCGTAGTTTGGTCGTGGTATGAGTTGATAGCTATTGATGGGTGCGTAGCGTTATTTAAGTTTAGTCTGTACTCATCAGATGTGCCGCAGCAAAGCGGCACATTTGCGAACCGCTTTGAGCGGTTCACAGGGACCGTTACGGACAAAAAAATAACCTCGCACAAAAATATGCGAGGTTATTTTTTGGTGCGCTGTAACGGACTCGAACCGCTGACTTTCTCCACGTCAAGAAGACACTCTACCAGCTGAGTTAACAGCGCATTTACTTTATTTATATTAGCATATTCTTTGCCGTTTGTAAAGTTTTTCACGCTAAATTTATTTTTCTCTCAGAAAGTTGATTTTTCGGTGCCATTATAGTAAAATATCTTTAATAATTTTGTTAGTTACGAGGTGCTATTATGCTGGATTTACGTTTCGTTTGCGATAATATCGATTTGGTTAAAAAGAAACTTCAGTTGAGAAACAGTAAACTCGACCTTTCCGAACTCGTTTCCCTTGCAGACAAACGTCGTTCTCTCATTAAAGACGTCGAGGCTCTCAAAGCACGGAAAAATAAAGTTTCCGCCGAGATAGCCGTTATGAAAAAGAATAAAACGCCCTGCGACGATCTTATCGCCGAAATGCGCGCTCAAGGCGAACAGATCAAGGCGTACGAAACCGAGCTTTCCGCTACCGAAGAAAAACTTTCCGTCATTATGTATACCATCCCCAACCTCGTCGACGACTCCGTCCCTTACGGCGTCGACGATAGCGATAACCCCGAATTAAGACGCTTTATGAGTCCTACGGAATTTTCCTTCACTCCGCTTTCTCACTGGGAAATAGGGGAAAAGAAAGGTATCTTCAATCCTCAGCAGGCCGCTAAAATCACCGGTGCCCGTTTTACCGTATATCACGGAATGGGCGCAAGACTGGAAAGAGCGGTAATAAATTTTATGCTCGATACCCACACTTCCCGTGGCTACGAAGAAATTCTGCCCCCGTTTATGGTAAACAGGGATTCCATGATAGGCACGGGACAGCTTCCTAAGTTCGAGGAAGATATGTACGCCATCAGAAATTCCGATTTTTATCTCGTACCTACCGCAGAAGTACCCGTAACCAACCTTCACAGAGGGGATATCCTGCCCGAGAACTCTTTGCCCGTTAAGTACTGCGCTTATACCGCTTGCTTCAGAGGAGAGGCAGGGTCGGCAGGAAGGGATACCCGAGGACTTATCCGTCAGCACCAGTTCAATAAGGTGGAACTCGTCAAGTTCGCTCATCCCGACCACAGCTTCGAAGAACTCGAATCGCTCACTAACGACGCCGAATATATTCTGCAGCAGCTGAAACTTCCGTACAGAGTGGTTTGCCTGTGTTCGGGCGACGTGGGATTTTCTTCCTGCAAAACTTACGATATCGAAGTGTGGATGCCGTCCTACGGTCGTTTCGTGGAGATCTCCAGCTGTTCCAACTTCGTGGATTTCCAGGCGAGAAGAGCCAACATCAAATTCCGTGACGAAAAAGGGAAAGCCCGTTTCGTCCATACCCTCAACGGCAGCGGTCTCGCCGTAGGCCGTACCGTAGCCGCCATAGTGGAAAATTATCAGAACGCCGACGGCACCGTTACCGTCCCCGACGTCCTCGTAAAATATATGGGAGTCGATAAATTCTGATTTCCGATGAAGAAAAAGGAGACCGCCAAGAAAAAGAATCCGGGCAATACTCTCGGAGTGATAATCGGTTCCGTTCTGCGTTCGCTGGTACTCTTTTTCGGCTTTTTTCTGAAAATAATTTTCAAGATTTTTACCTTGTTCGGACTCTGGATACCGCTCGTTTACGCTTTGTTCGGAGTCCTTTTATATCTTGCTTTCGATTTCAATCCCTTTGACTTCGGCTCGTGGGGTACGCTGTATCTTTGCGGCGCGATAGTCTGCGTCATAGCCGCCGCGGTAGTAGCCGTCCGCAATCTTATAGTCAAACCCGCCCGTTCGGTCTATCAAGGCTATAAACACCCGTTCTGGGAGAAAAACCGCCTGGACGCCATTGAACAAGAAAAAGAGTTCGAAAAAAACGTAGGGAAGTGGAACACCGTCCGACAGTATAAAAAGGACAAGAAATTCCAACCCCCCGAAATAGCCGACTTCGACGAAAACGACCTTTCCGCACCTATTGAAACTAAGGATAAATTCTCGTCCTTTTTACTGCCCATTGAGGATTTCAATGCTCGCACCGAAGAGGAAAAGAAAGCTAAGAAATATTCTTTAGACCTCGATTGGCTTCCTAAAAAAGAAGAAAAAGAACCCCAAAAGACGGTTATTAAAGCTACGCCCTCTGCGGAGACGCCGGAAATTTATTTCAGTAATCTGGAGCCGGATATTCTCGTTCACGAATATACCGACCGTTTCGAACTATTCAGAGTCGCGGGGACCAAAACCATACCGGTGGGGGTGGAGTATAAGTGATGACTTTACGTAAACGCACCCCGTCGAGAATATGGGAAGTGGATTTTTTCCGAGGAATATCCATTCTGCTCGTCATAGTGGACCACGCTATGTACGACTTTGCGAGGGTATTTACTTTCTGGCAGAACGGACCTGCCTTTCTCGCCTTTCTCAACGAACTCGGAAAACTTTATCTTTCGGGCGAGGTCAGATATTTCTGGCGGCCGGCTTTTCTGTTCGTGTTCTTTTTTACCAGCGGACTTTGCACCGCTTTTTCCCGAAACAATGCTCTCAGAGGTCTGCGCCTTGCAATAGTGGCGGCAGGTATATCGGTAGTGACGTATTATGCCGATATCCTTTTGGGAACTTCGGTTTACGCTATGTTCGGGGTGTTGCATTGCCTTGCTACGATAATTCTTATCTACGCTCTTTTCGATTTTTTAATTCGTTCGGGGTTTTTTATAGCCGAAAAGATTAGGAAAAAACCCGTTTCCGAGAAGGCGGTGAGGTGGACGAAGGTAGCCCTTTGTCTTGCTCTCGGAGTAATTTTTGCCGTAATACATAGCCTTTATAACGTGCCTTTGACCGTGGTGACGAGTTCGAATCAACAAGTCATCGAAACCGAGAGTAAAATTCTCGGATTGTTTTTCTATTGCGACAACTGGTTTACGGCAGATTATTTCCCGCTGTTTCCGTTTATTTCATTTTTCTTCTTCGGGGCGGCGTTTTCACGTATATTTTATAACAAAAAAAGAACTCTCCTTCCTGCGTTGGACAGTTCCTGGCATTACGTCTGCACCCTGCCCGGAAGATATTCCATATTCTTCTATCTCGGCGGACAGATAGCCGTCATACTGATAGGGGGATTGATTTCTCTTGCCGTGTTCGGGCGGTTTATGTAAAAAGGTTGTAAAAAAACCCGACTTTTACTCTTTCGTTATAAATCGGCGTAAAACCGTTACCGATTGTTTTAATCGGAGATTATCCCTACGATTATCGGAAAATCGACTACTTCCAGTTTATAGACCGCTTCGGCTCCCAATTCGGGATAAAGGTAGGTTTCGGCTTTTTTAACGCAATTTTTGTAGTAAGCTCCGGCTCCGCCGATCGCTTCGAAATGCACTCCGCCGTTAGTTTTTATAGCGTTTTGCGCTTCCGCGCTTCTTTTGCCTTTTCCTATGGTGGCAAGGCATCCGTTTTTTGCAAACAGCTCGGCGTAAGCGTCCATTCGGTAACTGGTGGTGGGTCCTACGCTCCCGATTATCTCGCCGGGCTTTGTGGGGCAGGGACCTGCGTAGTAAATGACTTCGCCTCGTAAGGGGAGAGGTTTGCCCGAGGCGAACGCTTCAGCCATTTTTTTGTGGGCGGCGTCTCTTGCCGTGAAAATAGTTCCGCTCAAAAGTACGGCGTCGCCTTTTTTCAGAGAAGCGATTTTTTCCTTCGTCAAAGGGGTGGTAAGTTTTATCATATTTTCCTCACAGTTCGAAACATGCGTGTCTTACGGCGTGGCACTGCACCGTCACCGCTACGGGGAGCCCGGCTAAATGCGTGGGGTATTTTTCTATTTTCACCCCTAAACAGGAGAGTTTGCCGCCGAAGCCCTGCGGACCCGTTCCGCTTGCGTTGATGACGTCGGTCAGTTTCTTTTCCATATTCCGCAATTCCTCGTCGGGGTTGTCGCCGTCCCGCATAAGGACTTTTTTGCTCATAAGGCAGGCTTTTTCCATGGTGCCGCCGATACCGACTCCGAGTAAAACGGGGGGACAGGGGTTGCCGCCGGCGTTTATCGCCGTTTCCGCAATTACTCTTTCCACGCCGTCTTTCCCTTCCGACGGACTCAGCATATATAGACGGCTCATATTCTCGCTGCCGAAACCTTTCAGCATTATATCGGCACGGAAAACCTCTCCTTCGACTATTTCGTAATGTATCACCGCAGGAGTGTTGTCGAGGGTGTTCTTCCTCGTCAAAGGGTCGAGGACGGATTTTCGGAAATAACCGTCTTTGTAGGCTTGGCGCACTCCTTCGTTTACGGCGTCGCCGATAAAACCGTCGGTAAACCGCACGTCCTGTCCTATGGTCAGGAAAACCACCGCCATTCCCGTGTCCTGGCAGACGGGGGAGGACGTTTCGGAGGCGACGCAGGCGTTTTTCAGCATTACGTCCAAAGCAAATCGGGCGGCGCCTTCCTCTCTGTCGAGGGCGTTTTCCATTATTTTCAGGTAATTATCGCAGATATGTACCCCTTTGTCCAGAAATGCTTCGCAGATTCTTTCGGTTACGGTACGGACGGAAATTGTTTTCATGATTTAATATTCCTTAAAGAAAAAACCTTTATTATTATCGGGAATAAAGTAATTAAATTGTAATATACGCCCTCAGTAATTGTCAAATAATTATATTTATAGTATAATTTTTTGTAAACAAAGGAGTGCTATGGCGATCAAAATCTGCTCACTGGGCAGCGGCTCAAAAGGTAACTGCGTACTGGTTACCGACGGAAAAACCAACCTTTTGATCGACGCCGGACTTCATCCCGTTACCACCATAAAGAAATTAAGGGAACTGGGGTTGGAACTTTCCGACGTGGACGGGTTGCTTCTTACCCACGAACACGACGACCATATCAGGAGCGTGGGGGCTTTTTCCGATTTTATGCCGATTTTTTCCCACCCGGACACGCTGGAGCAGGTGGTGAAAAAATATCCCGTACCGCTCAAACATCTTATGGAGACCGAAGAAGCGGAATTTTCCATAGGGACGCTGGACGTAAAGCCGTTCCGGGTAAGTCACGACGCCGTGCATCCTTACGGTTACAGTATAAAGGACTGGGAGACGAAATTTACTTACCTTACCGACACCGGATACGTTTCCAAGGGAATGATGGCGGAAGTCAAAGGCAGCAACGTGGTGATGCTGGAAAGCAATCACGACAAGGAACTGCTTCTCAGGGGCAGATACCCCGAGTATCTGAAAAGGCGTATTATGTCGGAAAAAGGACACCTCAATAACGAAGAATCGGCGTTGACGGCGTTCGATCTCATCGTGAACGGGACGGAGAAGATCATTCTCGCCCACGTCAGCGAAAACAACAATTTACCGGAGCTTGCCTACTGGACGACGGAGAACTTCCTCAGGCGGAGCGGACTGGAAAAAGGGGCGTTTTCGCTTGCGGTGGCTACGCAGAGGGATACGCTGGTTATATGACGGAAAAAAGGCGGATAAGACCCGAGGACGGGGTCATAGTATACCTGATAAGTTTTCTCCTTATGCAATTGCTTACCTTAGCCGTGGCAAAAACCGAAGGAGAGGTGAAAATTTATCTTTCCTATCTTATCCCGCAGGTATGCTACATAGGAGTGTCGGCAGTTTTCCTGATTGCCACGAGGACGGAGTTTCGTTTTCTGCCCCGCAAGGAGAACCTGAAAGGGTGGCATTACGGACTTGCCGTAACGGCGGCGTTGGGGATATTCTTCTTTGCGCTGCTCCCTAACTACGGGTTGCAGATACTGTTCGAAAAAATAGGCAAAACCGCCACCGTGACGGTACCCGCACTCGACGAAGCGAAAGATTACGTCCTGTGTCTCATAACGCTGTGTATCCTGCCGTCCATAGGAGAAGAGCTGGTCTTCAGGAAGATTTGCTGCGACGGTTTTTCGGCATACGGGGGAAGGATAGCGGTGGTTGCAAGCGGAGTGCTGTTCGGGTTGAGCCACCTTAACCTTGCCCAAACCGTACATCAAGTCTTTCTCGGGTGCCTGCTTGCATATTTATATATGAAGACGGAAAACATAACCTTGACCGTCCTCGTTCATTTCGTAAACAACGTCCTCGCCCTGTTCCTGACGAGTATCACGGGCGCGGAAATGTGGAATAATATAACGACCCTGGCGATCTGTTGCGTTATCGGATTAGCTTTGCTTGCCTCGAGCGTGGCCGTTTTCTTCAAAAAGGAACCGCCTCTTTCCGGTTCCGGCGGAGAAAAACCTTCGGTTTTCGTAACGGGTTTTGCGGCGTTTATGATAATTTTTTATATAATAATCGCACTGGTGTCGTGATACGGAGGCTTCGTGACCAAAACTGCTAAATGTTGCGCCATATTTTTTATTTCCACCTTGTGGTTGGTGATTATGCGGATAGTGTTCTCGCTCGTCGATCTTTCCGACAACGTGAGCAATTGGTTGTTTGCCGTGCTGGTGCAGGTAATCGGAATGGGCGTAATTCCGCTTGTGCTCTACAAATTCTGGGTCAAAGAAGACATAGTGACGGGTTTTTCCCTGAAAGTAAAACTTCCCCCCGTGATTTACGGGCTTGCCGTGGTGATAGGGCTGCTGTTGAGTTACGTCACGACAGGCGTAAGCATAATCTGGCAGAATATTTTGATTTTACTCGGGTTTACTCACGTCAACGGAGTGGGAACCATTTATTCCGACGCCGGCGTACTGGTCGCAGAGCTCTGTTTTACCGCACTTCTGCCCGCAATTTTCGAGGAACTGACCGACAGAGGGTTGCTTTTACGGTCGCTCAAGGAGATCAAGAACGAAAGAACCGTCGTGGTCGTGGCGGCGTTGATGTTCGGGCTTTGCCATCAGAACGCAATGCAGACGGGTTACGCTTTTATCGGAGGGCTGGTATTCGCTTACCTCGCTATAAAAACAGGAAGCATAATTCCCGGTATGATCATCCATTTTCTGAACAACGCCGTTTCCGTTCTCGGAGAATGGGGGTCTCAGAAGGGCGGCTTCATCAGCGTTATAGATTCTGTTATAGACGGATTTATTACCCAACATTTCTTCCTCGCCATTTTGACATGGGTGTTATGCGGATTCTTCATTGTGATGTTACTGCGATACGTCGGAGGCCTCGTCAAGCAGAAAAAACAGGTTTTACCGCCGGAAAACAGCGTTTATTATTTCCCCAACGACAGCCGTTCGGTGGACGAACTGTTCGGAAGCGGTTTCCGACGGGAGCTCACCGAAAAAACCACTGTGGCGTGGTACGAATACGCCTTTCTCTATGGAGCGGCGGCTTTGGCTTTCGCCACCACTTTATTTACTTATGTCTGGGGCGTTTTGAGATGATGAAGCTCCGCATAGCGGCGGTAGGCAACCTCAAGGAAAAATATTGGAGGGAGGCTTTCGCCGAATACGAAAAAAGGATTTCCCGATTTGCTTCCTTAAGCGTAAAGGTCGTTGCGGAAAAACGCACCGAGGAAGAGGAGGGACGGGAACTGCTCTCCGCCGTCAAAGGCAAAGCGGTCCTGCTCGATATCGGCGGAGAAAATCTGTCCAGTCCGGAGATAGCCGATTTTTTAGGGGAATGTCTGAACAGAGGACAGAGCGAGATCACTTTCGTGATAGGCGGAAGTACGGGCGTGAGCGAGGAAGTCAAGGCGTTCTGCAAAAAGAAAATTTCCTTCGGCAGGGCGACCTATCCGCACCAAATGATGAGGGTTATCTTAGCCGAGCAGCTCTACCGGGCGTTGACTATAATGAATAACGTGACTTACCATAAATAATATCCGATTAACCTAAGACGAAAAATCTTCAAAAAAGGATAGAGGTCAGAGAGGTTAATTATGGATTATTACGACGAACTGCTGTCCGCTTGCAGGGAAGCGGGAAGGACGGAATTTATCGGACGGACGGTCTTGGGATACGGCATTCCGATAATAAGGAAGGGTAAAGGCAAGGCGCACACCCTTTTGGTGGGGGCGACGCACGCAAGGGAGCATATAACTTCCGATCTGCTTATAGGATTGGCGCAGGCGGCGGACTTCGACTTCGATTGCGTACCCTGTCTGAATATCGACGGGGTAAGGCTCTGTAAATACGGACCCGAGGCGATCGACGACGAAGATTTGCGTTCCTTTCTGATAAGGGTCAATAAGGGTAAAGACTTTTCCCTCTGGAAAGCCAACGCAAGGGCGGTGGACGTCAACGTGAATTTTGCCGCGGAATGGGCGACGGGGAAATCGAACGTGTTTTCGCCCGCTCCCTCCGATTACGTCGGGCGTTACCCCGAAAGCGAACCCGAAACCTTTGCGGCGGCGGAACTGGTCAGGAAAGGCGCTTACGCTCAGCTCATATCCTATCACGCCAAAGGAGAGGTGGTGTACCACGGTTTCGGGCAGGTACGCCGATATGTAAAAGAAGCCGCCCGATACGCCGAAAGTCTCGGCTATACCCTTACGACGGCGGAAGGAAGCGCCGGAGGACTGAAAGACTATTTCGACGTAGCAAGCGAAGGACTGGGACTTACCGCCGAAGTCGGAAGCGATGCCCTTACGCACCCGATAGGGATAGAAGAACTGGACAACCTTATGAAAAAACACCTGAAAAGTCTGGAGATAATAGATGAAAACGGAAGAAAAATCGCCCGAAGTCTTTATGGAAGCGGCGATTGAAGAAGCCGAAAAAGCCTTGACCGAGGGAGAGATCCCCGTCGGGTGCGTTATCGTAAAGGACGGCGAAATTCTCGTTTCCGCCCGTAACACGGTGGAAAAGGACGGCTGTCCTCTTTGTCACGCCGAAATGAACGCCCTGCGGCTTGCCAATACCGCAACCGGAAAAAAATTTCTTTCCGACTGCGACCTTTACGTTACCGTCGAACCCTGCGCAATGTGTGCCGGCGCCATACTTAATGCAAGGATACGGAAACTTTACTACGGCGTTTCGGAGCCTAAAACCGGGTGTTGCGGTTCAAATTACAGTATTTGCGAGGATTCCCGTTTCAACTGGAGAACGGAAGTTTTCGGCGGAATAAAGGAAGACGAATGCAGACGTCTTATGACGGAATTTTTTACTGCGAGGAGGGAAAAATGCTGATAGTGGGGTTAGGCAATCCCGGCAAAGAGTACGAAAACACCTTTCACAATATGGGGTTTATGGCGATAGAGGCGCTGGCAGGCAGGTTCAATAAAAAAATAAACCGTCTGGAGTGTTCTTCTCTGACGGCGGTGACTTCGGTAAAAGGGGAAAAGGTGATTTTTGCCAAACCTCTTACCTATATGAATTTGAGCGGCGTGGCGGTAAAGGGACTGCTGACCAAATACGGACAGAGTCTGAACGATCTGATAATAATTTACGACGACATAGATCTGCCGAGGTTCACCCTCAGAGTGAGGGAAAGGGGAAGCGCCGGCACGCATAACGGAATGCGCAACATAGTCGAGAACTTAGGCAGTACGGAATTCCGCCGTATCCGCATAGGGATAGGCCGGGACGGCAGGGATCTGAAGGACTACGTTCTTACGGAAATTTCTCCTTCCGACAGAACCGTTTTTGCCGAGAGGACGGAGCGCCTTGCGGCTTTGGTGGAGGAATATATCCGCAACGGAGATTTCGAAAAACTGATGAGGGAAGCCAACGGGATACAATGATCGATGCTGCCCGATAAAATATTTCAACTGAACAAAGGCGTGCTTGCCGAAATAAAAAAAGCGGTGGACGAAGGAGATTCCCCCGCGGTTTTTTATGCCGCCGAACAGAACCGTTATCACATAACCTCACAGCTCGGACGACCTTTTATCTACGTTGCCGGCGACACGGTGGCGGCACGGAAGGCTTACGAAAGCCTCGCAGAATATACCGACGGAAGGGTGGCTTTGTTGCCCGACAGGGAGGATCTGCTCATTCCGAGAAAGACCGCATTCACGCCCACGCTTTTCGAAAGGATAAAGACCCTCGTGAATCTGGCGAAAGGGGAATATTCCGGCGTGGTGGTCACGGCGGAGGGGTATATGCAATTCTTCCCCGACCCGAACGTGATGCTGTCCCATTCCGTAACTTTGAAAAAGGGCGGCGTATTCGACCCCGAAAAACTTTCGGCGCTGCTTGCCGAAACGGGATACAAGAGGACGACCCTTTGCGAATCGCCTGCCGAGTTCAGCGTCCGAGGCGACGTCACCGACGTCTTCCCCATAGGCGAGATCAACCCTTTCAGGATATTCTTTTTCGGAGACGAGATCGAGGCGATAAGGTCTTACGATCCTGCTTCGATGCAGTACAAAGAAGAAGTCGAAGAAATTACTATTTTACCGGCAACCGATATTATAATACCCCAAACAGAAGTAAACGGGATACTTAACAAGGTAAAAAAGGAATTAAAAAATCTTTCCTCCGAGGCGATGACGAAAATCGGCGAGGAAACGGAACGGTTCGTCGCCAATCCGTCTTCCCCTTTGAACGGGTTGTTTATACCGTACTCGGAGACCATGCGGTTTACCGTATCGGATTATCTTGCCGCCGACGGAGCGATAGTTTACGACGAGATCAAGCAGGCGGAAGACAAAATAAGGCTCACCCGTAACAGGCTCATAGCGAGAGTAAACGAACTGAAAGGCTCGGGATTTTGTTTCGACGCACACAAAAACGGCGTGGCGGATTTCGAAAGACTTGCTTCCGACAAGCACGTCAGGCTGGGGTTCGGGCGGATGACGAGCACCGTCACGCTTTTCGAAGTCGGATCGCTTTTCAACGTCAGGGCAAACGCTTTGCCGGCGTATTACAACGATATGGAGTCGTTTTTCGCCGAACTCAAGACCCTGGTCTATAACGGGGCGTCGGTTTGCGTGGTTTGCAAAGACGAGTCCGCTCTCGGCGAAATGATGAAGAATTTCGCCGACAGGGATATAAGCTGCTACGAAGGGGAAAACAAAGGCGGACTGAGCCTTACGGTAGGCTCGATAAGCAAGGGATTTATTTATCCGGCGGAACGTCTGATGTTGGTCGGCATCAACGATTACAGCCGCAAAGCCCCTCTCTCCCGAAGCGCAAGAATGACGAGGACGGTTTTCGAAATTCCCGAAAAGGGCGATTACGTCGTCCACGAAAAGCACGGCATAGGTATCAGCGAAGGAATAAAGAAAGTGCAGACGCTTTCGGGCGAAAAGGACTATTACGTCGTGCTATACAAGGACGGGGATAGGCTTTATCTTCCCTGCGACCAGCTCGACACGCTGGAAAAATACAACGGCGGAGACTGTCCCGTTTTACATAAACTCGGGGGAGCGGAGTTCGAAAGGGTCAAGAAAAAAGTGCGGGAAAGTATCCGCAAAATGGCGGTGGATCTGCTCTCTCTCTACCGTGCCCGTTACGAAAAGAAGGGGCACAAATATCAGCCCGATACCGTTTGGCAAAAGGAGATGGAGGAGGATTTTCCCTATACCGAAACCGACGATCAGCTGGCGGCCATAGCCGAGATAAAGAGAGATATGGAGCGGGGAAAAATTATGGACAGGCTCCTTTGCGGCGACGTGGGTTACGGCAAGACCGAAGTGGCGGCAAGAGCGATATTCAAGACCGTGGTGGAAGGCAAACAAGCCGCCGTTTTAAGTCCCACCACCATTCTGTGTCAGCAACATTACCGTTTGCTTAAGGACAGATTTGCAAAATTCGGCATAAAAGTGGATCTTCTGAGCCGATTCGTGTCTGCTTCGGAAATTAAAAAGGTATTGGAAAGGACCGCTAAAGGAGAAAACTCCGTCATAGTAGCCACGCACAGGCTTTTGTCGAAGGACGTTAAGTTCCACGACCTGGGGTTATTGGTTTTGGACGAGGAGCAGCGTTTCGGGGTGGAACACAAGGAACTTATCAAGTCCTGCAACGAGGACGTCAACATACTCAGCCTGTCCGCCACTCCCATACCCCGTACTCTGCATATGGCGTTGTCGGGGATAAGGGATATATCCACCCTGGAGATACCTCCCCGTAACCGGCTTCCCGTGGAAACTTACGTTACCGAATATAACGACAACCTCCTAAAGGACGCCGTCAACAAGGAACTTGCCAGGGGCGGACAGGTATTCGTGTTGTATAACAAAGTCCGCACCATAGAAAAATTCTACAATCACGTCAAAACTCTCCTTCCGCCCGAAACCAAAGTCATT
>CASDZI010000031.1 GCA_949285605.1 uncultured Christensenella sp. | reverse complement strand
CCGCTTGACCATGGGGCCGTAAACGTGTTTATTGTATCATAAGGTATTGCTTCTTGGCAAGTGTTTTCCGAAAAAAAGGGGCGTATTTATATACGCCCCTTTTTTACTCGTGTGCGTCAAAGCGCTTTATATCCGAAAAGTTCGGTACTCTCCTCGCCGTCGATAAATACGGTGTAGCGGTACTCTTCGGTTTCGGCTATGGACGACCAGTCGCAGCTTGCGTTAGCTCTGCCCACAAGCGTTCCTGCATTGACGTTATCGCAGTTGTTTATCACGAGTTCGCCGTCGCCTATTCCGTAGGTGAGCGTCATATCGTGTTCAACGAGTCCGATAAAGCCGCCTGCGTAAACCGTCAACACGTCGGTCACCGTTATGGACAGTCCGCTGATGCTGTTCTGTACCTTGCTGTCGGTTTCTATCCTGCCGCCTTCGGCTATTCCGACAAATCCCGATACGGTCACGCCGGAATTCTTGTTGAGCGCACTGATGTTTATTGTGCCGCTTACCGTCACGTTACGGATAGTACCCGTGCTGTTTATTATCGCCACCGCTCCGAATACGAGATCTTCGCCGTCCACGACTTTTTCGTACTGTACGTTGATGACGAGGTCGGATACCGTACCGGCATTGTTGTAGACGAATGCGTCGGTTACGTTGGTAAGACTGCTGACCGTGCCTTCTTCGGCGCTTTCGCTACTTGCGTTCTTTCCGTCGATAGCTCCGGTAAACATCAGTCCGTTGCCTATGGTCTTGAATTCGCTTCCGGCAAAATCGATGTCTTGAGCGATATTGTAATCGGCGTAAAGCATATGTTCGATCTTGGCGAAATCTTCCGCATCGTTTACTTTGAACTTATCGGTAGAAGTTCCTTTGCCTTCGAGATAATAGAGTTTATCGGTTTCGAACACCTTATTGAATGCGTTGACTCCGTCGGAGAACAACATATTTCTCATATCGTTGGATTCGAAATCGACTATTTTTATTATATCGGACAACGCTTTATCCACGGTCTTGCCGTTGCTGTAGACGTTCCCGATGATCGAGAACACGTTAACGGAATCCGCCGATACCGTACCGTCCGCCACTGCCGCGGAAACGTGATTGACGTCGCCGTTCATTTCCACTCTTCCGAGGGAGAACACGGCGCCTGTCTTCTCTACGTTGTATTTGTCGGTGTAAGCGCCCAATTTGGTGCCGTCCGCAAATCCGATTATGCCGCCGGCATAAACTTCGGTGGTGGTGTTCACCTTATAATTCACGATACTGAATATATCGTAAACCGTACCTGCAACGGCTTCGCCTGCAACGGCGCCGGCATATACGATACCGTTACCGTTATCGGCTTCGAACGTACCGATGGCATAAATATTACCTATCGTGCCTTCGTTAAGTCTTGCCGTAACAAGTCCTGCATACAACAAGCTGACGTTTTCGGCGTAATCGACGGCTACGTCGGTGAAAATCAAATCGGTGACGGTTCCGCTCACTTCGGCGAACAAACCTATTCTGTCTCCGTCGGCTATATCGTATCCTACGCCGAAGGAAGCGAGTTTATGTCCGTTTCCGAGGAAAGTTCCGCCGTATACTTTATGCAACCCTATGGCTTGTCCGAAGTCCGCAAGGTCGATATCCTCACAGAGCGAGAAACTGAGTTTCATATAATCGTCTATCGTCCTGAGCTGACCGACGTCGGTCAAAAGCAAGGGATCGGACTCTATACCGGTACCGGCTCCGTAATTTTCGTCTTCTATGCCGAAATCGGAATAAAGTCTTGCCAGAACTCTGTTCCTGACGGAAATGCCGTTAGCCGTCACGGTGCCCGCCTGACTGCCGGAAGACGTACCGATGAAGTTTTCGTAGGAGAGTCCCTGAACGGTATTCATCGTTTCGTCGGCGTCGTTGATGTCGGAAGCCACTCCGTTGAAGCCGTATACCGTAACGTCGTTTACGAATACGTTTGCGGCAAGGTATCTGTTATTGAAGAAGTAATCGAACGCCTCGTCGCCGTAAGAGGTACGAAGAGTCTTACCTGTCACCGCACCGACCGACACTTGACTGTCCACGTTATAGACGGTAATGTGCGAGTAAGTATAGGTATGGAAGAACTTGGCGTTGTCTGCCACGCCTGCCAAACCGCCTATGGACGCAGAGGCGATACGGTTGCCGAGGTTGGAGATCGTCACGTCCGCATAGACGGGATGTCTTTCGCTAACGCCGCTATAGGAGCCGATCTGAGCATTTTGGACGGTGCCTGCCAAACCGCCTATCAAGGCGTTTGCTGCGGCGGAAATAATATTGAGCCTGCCCTGTACTACGGTATCGGTCACGGTTCCGCCCGTTATGATCTGCGCCAGGATACCTGCGGCGGAAACATTATAGAGGCTGACTTCTCCGTCCAGTACGACGGTAAGATTTTTCACCGTTCCGGCAAGGTCTTCGAACAGACCGTAGTTACCGTCCACTCTTATACCTCCCGCTCTGGTTATCGTATGTCCGTTTCCGTCGAAGGACCCTTCGAATATTCCGCTTACCGAAGTAAACGTCTCGGCAAGGGCTATATCGTTACTCATTTCGAAATAAGCCGTTGCGTAGGTATAAGGCGTTCCGAGTACGAAGCCGTCGTCGGTTTCGGTATAATCCTTATAATATACGGCGGACAGATATTCCATATCGACAGCCGCCCTGACGTCGTAAGGATTGCTTGCCGAGTTAGCTATTTCCGAATTGTCGGAAGCGAGTTTTTCGTCGAAATACTTGACGAGCAACACGGTCTGAGGATTGGACAGACGGAAGCTCAAAGCGTTCTTGCCGATAACTTCGGTATTGACGAGATAACCGCCGAGCACGAGCTCGTCCGCCGAGGCGGGTTGTCCGTTCATATCGGTGTAGCTTATCTGCAACGGAATGACTACCGTGTCTATCGCTCCCTGATCCGTCGTATAGGTAAAGGAGGTGTTCGCCGTGACCGCCGCTTCGTTTTCTGATTGCTTATACATAACGGTCTTGCCGTAGGTCACGTCGAGTTCCTTCATAAAGTACGCCTTCACGGTATAGGAACTGTCAACGTATCTGAATTCGAACGAACCGGTCAATTCGTTGTCCGCGGTGCCTTCATAGGTCGATTTAACCTCCGTCCAATCGCCGTTTTCGTCCACCACGCCGTAATCGGTATAACGGTGAATGTAATCGTTGGTGTTATAGGTGATACGGATATAATCGCCTCTGTGGAAGGACTGTTCCGCCACGGGTATCACCGTAAAGGAACCGTTCAGGAGAAGCTCCACGGTGTAATCGGCAAAGTTCGTACTCGTCACCAGAATGTCTCTGCCGTTGGCTTCGAGTTCGAGAAGCTGTCTGGTGGTGAGATAATAGACGTTGCTGTCCACGTTGACGATATATTCGAAGTCTTCCGAGGACAAATGACTTACTATGCCGCCGTTTTCCGTAATGAGTTCTGCGATCTGCTCGTTGGTGTAAGCTACCGCACCCATATTGTCGAGGGCGTCGGAACCGAGAGTAAAGATCATTCCGGAACCCGATACTATACGGAAGGAATAATCGTTTTGTTCGGCGGGATTGCCTACGACGGTAAGCACGGTGCTGGCGTCGTTGGTTTTCCAGGAATCGGCGTTTTCCTCGTGACCGGTCAAATATTGAATTTCGTAACCGCTGGCGGGGAAATCTTCACTGAACGAATACGTTCCGTCCTCGCCTTTGACCAAGGTCCCCACTTTGAAATTGAGCCTTGTCACGCTGGTGTACCAGCTGTTTGCCGCCGTATCGTCCCAGTTGGTGGACTTATTGCCCTCGATACCTGCCAGATACAGCACGGGAACGACGTTGTCTATCCTGACTCTCGCCGATTGCTGCGCCGCCTTGTTGGCTCCGCTTCTGAGCACCAGCGTAAAGTCGGACGTTTGATCGACGACGTAATAACTTTCGTACGGCGTCGGCGTTCCGTAAGGAATTTCTTCGTAAAGCACGTCGTTGATGTAAAGGCTGAGTCCGCTATAGTTTCTTATTTCTTCGATCAGTATTCTCATGACCACGGAATTTTTGTTGGTCCATACTGCGTTGGAGAAATTGTAGCTCAGGTCGGGATCGCCGGTATAATCCGCCGCCGTAGCTGTATTGAGCTTATCGGGATCGCTTTGCGGAGTCCCGAAGGTATCGCTTTTTTCTCCGAAGAGAGTAAAGCTCGGATTTACCATATCGATCTTGATGCCCTTGACGTAGTAGATCTCGCTCCTCATACCCGAAGCGCTTTCGAAATAATACGAATACGTTTCGTTGTTGGTGGAATTGGTGACGGTGTGGATGAGAAGCTGCGTCTTGTAATCGAAATTGAAATTCTGATTATTTACGAACCCGAGAGTAATGGGTTTCCAGTCGGGAGTATCGGCCTGACTGATATTGTAGTAGACGGTATAACCGCTCACCAGGGTAGAAGGCGTGGACACGTTGACGTAGAGATAGTTGTCTATCCAACCGGGCAATACGGTTTCGTGATCGCCTACCGTGCCGTAATCGGTGTTGTTCCCGTTGATACGGGTATTAACTACTATTTCGGGTTTGACCTTATCGATTTTGATACGACCGACGACAAGTTCTTCGCTGACCCTGCCTGCAACGCTGACTATACGGAATTTATAGGTATAATCCATACTTCCGTTGAACTCCACGTCGAATAAATACACGAAGTCGTCCGAAATGGTGGTACCGCAGGCCTCGGTGGGCGGCACGGGAACTTCCCAAGCGAACTGACCGTCGTAAACGTCCTTCCACTCGCCGAAGGTGGTACCGTCTTTCGCCGCATAAGCGTACTGGAGACGGGCTCCGCTGATGGAATAAACGATATTCATATAGCTTTCGACGTTCATTTTCGTCCAGGTATCGGGGGTATATTCGTAAGGAGTGAGTTTCTCCTCGTCGTCGGAGCGAGCAGCCGTCATAAGGCGGAACAGACTGCCGTCCGCGTAAGCACCGAAAGACGGATCTACGGTATCGACCTTAGGACGAATTACTTTAACCGTTCTGTTCCCGGCGTTATCGGTAAGGGTAAGAGTGTAATCGGCATAATAATTGAGCGAAAGCTCTTTATCCTTATAATAAGAATAATAATAACCGTCGCCGGAAAGTTTCATTTCCGCCTGTTGCTGAGCCACCCCGTTAAGGGTATAATCGATCTTCACCGAGGCGATTCCCGAACCGTAATCGTTGGGGTCGGTGATATTGAGCTGCAATACCTGCCCGTCGGGATGCCAGGTCTCGGTCACGAAGCGGTAATTCCCGTCGTTTTCGTCGATAACGGGAGCGGTGCGGTCGATAGCTACGGCAAGCTGTCTTTCGTAGAAGGGCTTGATCCCGTCTACCGCATAAGCCGTATCTATACTGTTGTACGCGCGGAAGGTATAGGTGTTATTCTGTTCCTCTGCGAGGAAGAAGCTGACGGTAGCCGATCTGCCGTTGTCGGTGATCACCCAGTCTCCTTCGTTGAGAAGGGAATCCATATAGAACGGACCCTCGTCGTTCAGCATAAACGTGGTTTCCGAGAAACCGCTTATGCCGGTGGTGACGTAAAGGGTAAGTCTGATATAGTTCTCGTTGGTGAACTTACCGCCGGTATAGACTTTGCCGGAAGCGGTAACGGCTTCTATTTTGAGGTCCACTTCGGTTTTATCGATAAGCGGTTTGAAGGAAGAGCTTTCCGCCGTGTTGGTAGCTTTATCGACGGCGATGATCTTGTATTCGATATTTTCCGTAAGCAAGAGACGGTAATACTCTTCTTCGACGTAAACTCCGTCCACCGCCCTTCTGACGACAACCTTCTCCAATACGGTTTTTACGCCCGAAAGATAGGTATAAACTTCCTCTATGCCGCTTGCGGCGTCGGTTATGCGGAAATATACATAGACGTCGTCGTTGGTAAAGGTTGCGAGGTCTATCTTCTGAAGCGCGTCGTAATTTATGACGTCGGAGTCGTTTTCCGCATTGGAAGCGAGCGCAAAGAAGGTGAGTTCGTCGTGAATTTCCGGCGGAACGGAATCGATGAACACGTTGCCTGCGTCGATGTAATAATAAACTCCCGCTCCGTTTACGATGATGACGTCGTAACGGTTCCTTATGGAACTATCGCTTCCGGGAATCAGGTACGACCACAGCGACCCGCTTTCGGGGGTGGCGCCCTGAGTGGTCTTATTCCCGATAAATATCCAACTTCCGTCGTTGAGGTCTATACCCGCGCGGGAAATGAGACCGTATTTATCGGAAGACGCGTCGGAAGAATTCGCCACAACGGGATCGCTCGGATCCAACGGCACGTCGAATTCGTTTTGTCTGACGTAAATATCGGCGTCGGAAATACCGCTGACGTATCGGAAATTGACGGTGAGGTCTTCTCTTATCACGTTATCGGCGCTGCCGATGAGTTTACCGTTTTCGAGATAATTGGATTGCTTTCCGCCGTAATAAGCCGATTCTATCGACAACGTGGGAATGACTTTATCCACCACCGGCAGAAGTTTATGCCCTGCGGTATCCTTTTCCACCGAGAAGGAATGCGTGTTGTTCTGATTATCCGTGAGTTTGAAACTCAAGCCGTACACGTCGGTGGCTTTGGTATACCCGTAGGTATTGTTGCTTCTGTAAAGTCCGGTCTTGCTTGCGGAATCGTAGAATACCATCGATTTGGGATATTCTCCGGTCTGCGAAGTATAGAGATATTCGTAGGAACCGTTATACGTTACCTGAATGTAAGTGATCCCCGATCCCATACCTTTGCCGTTATAATCGGTGGCCATGACGTACAGATAAACGTCGTCGTAAACCCATACCGTATCGAGATTTTCGTTGACGTATTTTCTGGTGACGGTATAGACGTTATCCGTTCTCTTGGCTTCGTAATAGAGCAGAACGTCTTTGTTGAGCGTTCCCTGCACGAAGGGGTTGGACTCGATATCGGGTTCGACGGAGAAGAAGAAACTCACCATCGTGGGGATATCGGTATCCTGACGAATTATGATGTAATCGGAGTTGAACATAATGCTCAGGCTTTCCCTTGCGGAATTGAAAATCCTGAAGAAGAACTGTTCGCTCCGACTTTCCGCCGTAAGAAGAATGGTGGCGGTGCGTGAGGAACCGGAATCGGTGGTGGCAGACATCCACGACGAAGTGGGCGACACGCCCACGCCCGAAGTGGTTCCGTCGTCTTTATCCTCTATCGACGAGGTTCCGTAGTTGACGAAAGTGGGGCTGAGACCCATTTTCTTGTTTATGGTAATGGTCACAGCCTGCCTGGTCCAGGCTTTCCCGTCGGGAGTATAGTCGTAATCCGCTCCGTCGGCGGTTTTTATGGAAACTATTTCCATTCCTATGGCAAAGGGGTCGACGTTATAGTTCAGGTTGGAGGAGTTGTTGGAATTGGTGACGAACCTCTTGTTCCCGATAAAGTCGGATATTTCTATGGTGTAGTTAAACGGAATCCCCTGCCCGTACAGAATATCGAGACTGCCGTCGGACATAACGATAGACTGCCCCGACGCATTCCTGGCTTTTGCCCTGATGTCTTTCTCGTCCCACAAAGGCAATCCGAGGACGTAATAACCTCCTCCCTGTTTACTGTAGTAGTCAGTAACTTCGGTATAAGTATAACCGTTATGGCTGAACGATAAAGTACCATTTGCAAGACTGCTTTGCGTACCGCCGGAATAGGACTGATCGGATCCGTCCACGCCGGAATAGCCGTCCGTTATCAGGATGTAAGCTATTGTCGAACTGCCGTACCAGGAGGTGGAATTATAGAAATCGGCTTCGCTTATGAACCCTTCGATGGCGTTGATGATGGCGGATTCCGAAGTCAGGGACACGTCTCCGCTGAAGCTTTCACCGAACCCGAGGAGTTTTACTTCGGGTGCGGTACGGTCCATTCTGGTATTTATCACGTTACTGTTGGCGACGCTCCCTGCGCCGTTGGTTGCCTGGAACTGATAAGGTATCACTCCTTGCGCCGAATAAGTGACGGTCACTTCCCGTACGTTTGCGGCGTTATTGAAAGCGGAATTTTCTTTTGCGCTCTGGAAACTGCCGTTAGCGATCGTCAGGAATGCGTCGGACGACCCCACTTTGTCACGCAAGGTAACTCCGCTGGGCCCGAAAGTGACTCTGAGTTTCAAAGACGTACTCGCCGCCGTCGTCCATGGCAAAGTGTAAGGATCGGCAAGATATTCCGTGCTTCCGTCCGCACTGAATACCTGTATCTTCACGGGATTGGAATCCTTATAGATCGTCATGGTCTTTTTGTTGACGTCGTTTCTGTTCTGATAATAATTGGTATAACTTACTCCGTTAAAACTTGCCGAGCCGGTCGATAGATCCGAAGTATTGCCGGCGGCGTCCACCAAAACTATTCTGTAAGACGCATTTTCGTTGTAGTTCTTGGTAAGCAGGAAACTGACGCTCGACCCGGACGAAATGTTCTTTTCATCCATCAGTCTTCCGTCGGCGTAATATAACTTCACCTGTTTCACGCCGCTTCCCTGATTGAGTCCCTGTCCGCTCTGAGCGGTATAACCGTCGTCACGGAAATTGATGGTCAAAGTGACGTCGGAAGAGGTCCATAAGACGTTGGCGTCGTTGGAAGCCGAGACCGATTCTATCCAGGGAGCGGTGGTGTCTATAAACACATATGTGCTGTCCACCGCGGATCCTCCGTTCAGACTGAACGTGGACGCCGTCAACCCTACGTTGTCGGTCGCCTTGAAACTGTAGCTCCCCGTAAACGGCAGATAAACGGTATATTTAACGATGACCTTTCCGTTCGAATAAGAGGTAGATTCTTTCGAAGCGCTGTAATTCCTGGTTCCGTCGCTCACTACGAGGGAGGTGATCGCCCTCGCCTGAGCAAATCCCGACAAAGCCAGGACCTTGGAATTGGTGTCGCCCGTGCCGTCCGTCACGGTAACGGTAGCCTTGATGGCGGCGTTGGAATAGTTGCTCGACGAATTCTCCGTCATACTTACGCTGATCGTCGGCATCTCCCAATCTTTATAGATAAGAGTAGCCGTCTTAGCCGCCGATGTCCACCCCACGTTGTCCTTAACCGTAACGGAATATTGACCGTTATCGACGTTTCTGACGATATAGTTGTTTGAGGAAGAGTATTCGGCGGTGTAAGTTTTTCCCGTCGATTGATTCGTTACCGTTATTGCCTTTTTTATTGACGCACTGTCGGTGGGGACCCCGGACCCAACGTCCGAGGTCTTAATTCGCAAGTTTACCTGTCCGTTATACGCCTTCGTAATTGTCTTTCCTTCCGTGTCCTCGAACGTCAACGACGTTATGGTCGGCGCCGATCGGTCTATCCTCAAAGTGGTAAGATCGAAACTGTAAACTCTGCTGTTGTTCACCCTGTCGAACGCTTTGATATAGAGAGCGGTGGTGACGTTGTTACGATTGTAGGGGCTTGACAACGTATAATAATTCTTACCGCCGTTGGTGCTGTACTGAACGAGATTGACGCCGGCAGCGTCGTCGTTTACGGTAAATTTCACGCTTTTGGACTGTGCCCAACCGCCTACGTCGTTCAAGGTCACCTTCGGAGCTGTGTTGTCGTTTATCTGAAACCCGAAAGAGATGCTCTGTATCTTGGCTCCGGGATAACGTCCGCCTATCCAGCTGGTATAGTTGGTACGGGCCATAAGCATTATGGTGATGCCCGTTTTGTCGGACGGGATGGTCACCCAGGGGTCGTGTCCGTGCCGCCCCCCCTCTCCGTTACTGTCGGTCCACCTGCTCCAACGCGCATAGGAACCGCTGAGCTGATTTCCGCCGCCCGTAGGAGGATGGATGGCGTTCCACCCGTATCCCCACCATATATCCTGGTCGTAGCGGTTGACCGAGTAAATATTTGCGTATGCGCTGGTAATGACCAGCTTCCCGCTCTTGACGAGAGATAGGAAGAAATTGGAAAAACTTAAATAAACGTAACCTCTGAAAATTATTTCCTTCTGACGGACGGTACCGCTTCCCCAGAGCTGCCAGCCGCCGCCCCAGGTAGACGTATTGAAACTACTTCTGTTGCCCGCCCAATAGTTAGTCCAGGCGACCTTGCCGCCGGGGTTTTCGTTGTAATTGAAAGTCCAGGTCTTTTTCGTAAGGCTTGTCGGTCCCATGGTGCCGGCAGAATTTATGGCGTAAGCGACGTTGAAGGAAGAGGAGGACTGCTCCTCCAGCTGAGCGTAGAACTCTTCCTCCGTTTCCGGTCCGATGACGCCTCCGTCGATAAGCGTTTCCGTAGAGCCGGAGGTATCTACCGTAAAAGTCTGCCCTATGTCGGGATTACCGAAGCAGATACCGGTCGCCAAAAAAAGCACGAGGATCATGGCGCCCAGCAGAAAAGGAATAACTATCTTTTTCAACTTTGCCGACAAGAAACGCAACAAAGACTCTTCTTTTTTGATTCCGAGATTCAAGGCGGTGCCGTTATTCATAATCCAAATCCTCCGTAGAGAAACATTTTTTTTCGGTAAAACCGAACGAACTGCAAATGAAGTTCCCGACAAGTCAAAAGACTTCTCCGAAATAATTATATTATATAATTAAAAAAAATGTCAATACTGTTTTTCGAAAATGTCAAAATCGTCCTGAAAATTACGTCTTTTCCCTCTCGGAAACGCCCCTCGACTTCACAAAAAACGTATCAAAAAAAGAAATTTCAATTATTTTTTCAAATATTTTCGAATGACGGAAGAAAGCAAAACGAACTCTTTTACCGATAATTTTTCCCCTCGTATCATTGAGTCGAAATTGCACTCGGAAGCGAGCGTTTTACGACGCCACAAAAATGCACATTTTACCGTTTTTCTGAAAAATTTCTCGTCCGCTATTTTATATTTATTTTTGTTGACCGCAAGCCTCAGCAATGCGCTGTCCACCTTGGGCACGGGAAAGAAATTGCTCCTGCCGACCGTTCTCGTCACGACGGCGTCGGAAAAAGCCTCCACTCCGACCGTTATGGCTCCGTACTCGGCGGTCCCGGATTTTGCGGTAAGTCTTTCCGCCACTTCCTTTTGCATAAGCAAAGTCATTTCCGTAACCGGCAGAGAGCTTTCCAGAAACCTCGTCAAAACAGGCGTTGTTATATAGTAAGGGAGATTAGCGACCACCTTAAAGGGTCCCGAAACTATATTTTCGATTTCTTCGTCTCTCATCTTCAATACGTCGGAAAACACCACGGTGACGTTGTCTTTGTCGGCAAGAGTTTCGTCGAGAACGGGCTTTAGAGAGCGATCCACTTCGAAGGTATAGACGTGGCGGGCTTTGTCGGCAAGCACTCTCGTGAGAGTTCCCGCACCCGTTCCTATCTCCACCGCAATGTCCTCCTTCCCCACTTCCGCATCGTCGGCTATGGCGTTGAGAAGGTTGACGTCGGTGATAAAATTCTGCCCGAGCGCCTTGTTGAAACGGAAATTATGCTTCTTTAGGATTTCTCTGATTTCCATTATTTTCCTCTGATTTTTTTCTAACGGTGAATTATAATAATAGCGTACAAAAGATAAAATCCACAATGTACGAAAGAAGGGAAATACTGTCCGTTTTCACGGGCAGTTTTTTCCTTTATCCGGTTATTTTATCAACGCTCTCACCCGCAATTCCGCCCCCACTCTTTCGGCTATTTTTTGTGCAAGAGCGATTTTTTCTTCCCCTACCACGTCCACTATGGAAAGAATGACCCTGAGTCCGACTTCCTTGCATTCCCGCGCGAAACGGAGCATACTGTAAAACCCTTCCTCCCCGAAACGGCACCTGCATAGTTTCTGATAATCGGCTGCGTTTGTCTCGTTGAGGGAAATGCTCACCGTATCCACCGCTCCGGCAAATTTTGCCGCCACGCCCTTTCCGGCTATGAGATCGGCTTGCCCGTTGGTGTTTACCCTGACTTTTTTGCCGAGGGATTTAAGGTACGAACCGATTTCCGTTATGGCGTCGGCTCGGTAAAGCGGTTCTCCGTAGCCGCAGAAAACGAACTCTTCGTAGGAGAGATACTCCTGCAACGCCTCCTTGACTTCCTCGACGGAGGGTTCCTTTTCCAGCCACAGCCCGTAGCCGGAATAGAACGAGGAATTGTTCCTTACGCAGAAAGTGCAGGCGTTGGAACATTTATTGGTGAGGTTGATATAAATTTTTTCGCCTATTTTATAGACTATCATTGATTTTTTTGAAAAACTCCTTTGTATTTTTTAAGGTAATATCTTCGATTTCCTCTCTGTCTTTTCCCAAAAAAGAAGCTATCTTTTCCGCCGTATAAACGATATATTCGGGGCGGTTGGGTTTGCCTCTGAACGGAACGGGCGTCATATAAGGACAGTCGGTCTCCAGCAAGAGCCTGTCCGTCGGCGTACTTCTGACCACGTCGGGTTTGTCCACGGCGTTTTTGAAGGTCACCGCTCCGCCGAAGGAAAAATACGCTCCCATTTTGGCAAACTCGGAAAGCATCTCCTTGCTTCCGCTGTAGCAATGAAGCAAAAACCCGTATTCCAACAAAGGGCGGTTTTCTTTCAACAATTTATACATATCGCCGTAAGCGTCCCGAAGGTGTATCACTACGGGCTTCTTCAACGCACGGGCGAGTTCCAGCTGTTCCAGGAATACCTTTTTCTGCGTTTCCCTCGGACTCAGGTCGTAATAATAATCCAACCCTATCTCCCCTATCGCCAGTACCTTTTTCCCCTCGGAAAGACGGGTCAACAGATCGTAAAAAGCGTTGTCGGCAAGACGGCTGTCGTGAGGGTGCATTCCTACAACCGCATAAAACTTTTCGTATTTCTCCGCTAAATCCACGCTTTTTATGGAACTTTCCTCGTCGTAACCGACGTTTATCACCGCTTTAAGCCCGTTTTTTTCCAGCCCTGCGTGTATCTCCTCGGCTAAAGGAAAAAGTTTTTCGTCGTTCAGATGGGCGTGAGAATCGATTATCATTACGAAACCGTACTGCCTCCTCCCACGGGTCTGCCCGGCTCCACCGTGGCGAGTCCGTCGGCGTTCTCGGCAAACAGTATCATACCTTCGCTCAACACTCCGCCTAAAGTGGCGGGTTTGAGATTGGCGACGACCACCACTTCCTTCCCTACCATTTCTTCGGGGGTAAAGTACTTGGCTACGCCGCTGACTATACTCCTCACCCTGTCGCCTGTGTCCACGGAAAAATGTAAAAGCTTCTTGCTCTTTTCCACCTTTTCCGCCGTGAGTATCTTCCCGATCTTCAATTCGATTTTCGCAAAATCTTCTATCCCTATCTCCGCCTTGGCAGGTTCTTCCTTTTTCGGTTCGGCAGGTTTCCCTTCCTTTTTCTCTTCCTTGGCTTTTGCTGCCTCTTCGGCTATTTTTTCCATATTCGCAAGCTCCTTGTTGATGTCTATTCTCGGGAAAAGCGGCGCTCCCTTGACGAAGTTTTCCTCTCCCGTAAGTTTCCCGTACGACACGTTCCCTTCGAAAACGTCGCATACGTCCGTTCCGAGATCGGCAAGTATTTTCCCTGCGGTCTCGGGCAGGAACGCTTCCAACATAACTCCCGCCACCCTGAGCGTTTCGGCAAGGTGATAAAGTACGCTCGCCAGACGGGCTTTCTTCCCCTCCTCTTTGGCTAAAAGCCAGGGCGTGGTCTCGTCGATATATTTGTTGGCTCTGTTCACGAGAGTGAAAATTTCGTTCAACGCTTCGGGCACCAGCAATTCCTCCATATCCTTCTTAACTTTGCCGTAAACGCCGTTTATAAGTGCTTCCAGCTCTGCGTCGAATTCGGTAGCTTCCCTTTCCGCAGGGATCTTTCCGCCGAAATATTGATTTATCATAGCCGTGGTACGGGAAAGCAGATTGCCTAAGCTGTTGCAGAGATCGGCGTTGATGCGGCTGAGGAAAGAGTAGTTGGAATAAGCTCCGTCGGCTCCGAACGGAACCTCCCTCAGAAGATAATATCTTACGGAGTCCACTCCGTACCTGCCGCTTAAAATAAACGGATCCACTATGTTGCCTTTGGACTTGCTTATCTTGTCGCTGCCCAGCATCAGCCACCCGTGTCCGTAAACCTTTTTCGGAAGCGGAAGACCCAACGCCATCAGCATAGCCGGCCAGATTATGCTGTGGAACCTGACTATTTCCTTCCCCATCATATGCAGGTCGGCGGGCCAGTATTTTCTGAAAAGTTCCTCGTCGTCGGACATATACCCCAAAGCCGTTATATAATTAGTCAAAGCGTCCACCCAGACGTAAACGACGTGGTCGGGGTCGAAAGGTACGGGAACGCCCCACTTGAACGACGTCCTGCTCACCGCAAGGTCGGTCAGTCCTGCTTTGAGGAAATTGTTGAGCATTTCGTTCCGACGGGATTTCGGTTGTAAAAAGTCCGGGTCGTTCTCGATAAGGTCTATGAGCTTATCCCTGTATTTGGAAAGACGGAAAAAGTAACTCGACTCTTTGGTGAGTTCCACTTCCCTGCCGCAATCGGGACATTTCCCGTCCTTTAGCTGGGTCTTGGTCCAGAACGACTCGCAGGGCGTGCAATACCAGCCTTCGTACTCGCTTTTGTAAATATCCCCCTGTTCGTAGAGTTTGGTAAAGATCTTCTGCACCGCCTTTTCGTGCTGCTCGTCGGTGGTGCGGATAAACTTATCGTAGGAAATATTCAGCACCTTCCAGAGCTGAATGAGATTTTCCACCCTTTTATCCACGAATTTTTTGGTGTCCTCGCCTGCCGCGGCGGCTATTTTTTCTATTTTCTGCCCGTGCTCGTCGGTCCCCGTCAGATAAAACACGTCGTAACCGTCCATTCTCTTGAAACGGGCGAGCGCGTCGCAGACGACGGTGGTGTAACAGGTGCCTATGTGCCAGGCTCCGCTGGGATAATATATCGGGGTGGTGATGTAATATTTTTCTTTCATTTGCAAAACCTCACAGTTGTTTCTTCCGATTAAATAATTATATAACTAAAATCCCCCTTTGTAAACCGAAATGGCTTGCCGTAAGCGGATTTTGTTGCCGCAAAAGGAAAATCGGAATACCTTTCGAGGAAAGTTTTCCTCGTTTTGTCGGTATAAAAATTTCCTTCGGGGAAAAAATCCTTAACGAAAAAATTTATCCCCGAATAGTATGTAACAGGATAAATTATCGAAAAACGGGAGAAGGAAAATGATAAAACGAGGTGAACTTTATTACGCCGATTTAAGTCCCGTGGTGGGCAGCGAACAGGGCGGAGTGCGTCCCGTTCTCATCGTACAGAACAATATAGGCAACAAGTATTCCCCTACCATAATCGCCGTAGCCGTCACCAGCCAAATGAATAAAGCAAAGCTCCCCACCCATATCGAAATAGACACCACCAGCGGTCTTCCCAAAGACAGCGTTATCCTCGCCGAACAGGTCCGTACCCTCGACAAACGCCGCCTGAAAGATCGCATAGGCGCCCTCGACAATAAAGTAATGGAAAAAGTAAATAACGCTTTACTTGTGAGTTTAGGCTTCTTCAGTCAATAAAAAAGATACCCGAAATATGCTTTACAATAATTTACAAAGTTCTTCCCAGGAAGTGACTTCGGCGTCGGCGTAAGGCTCTTCCTCGATGCCGGAGGGATTGAAACGCAAGGTCATTATCCCGGCGTTGACGCCGCCCTGAATGTCGCTTGACGGGCTGTCGCCTATTATTACGGAAGTCTTTCTGTCCGCTCCGGTCTTGGCGAAAACGTGATCGAAAAACTCCTTCTGCGGTTTTTGATAGCCTATCTCTTCGGAAATGAACACCCCGTCCACAAAGGAAGAAAGTCCGCTTTTTTTTATGCGGTTGAGCTGGGTATGTTTCACTCCGTTGGTCACGACGTAGACCTTATATTTTTCCGAAAGATACCTGACTCCCTTTTCCGCTCCGTCGATATAGATGCACTGTTCGCCGAGCAGTCTCTGATAAGCCTTTTCGAAAACGTACTCGTCTTTCGGCACGCCTTTCAGATCCCTGAGCGTGCGGAACCGTTCGAAAATAAGAACTTCCTTGGCTATTTCTCCCCGTTCGAATTTCTTCCAGTAACTTTTGTTTACTTCGTCGAAAGTGCGGTATACGTCCTCGTCGGCTTGTTCTCCCGTTTCCGCAGCCGTCGCAAAAAAAGCCTTCCTCTGCCCTGCGTGGAAATCCATTACCGTCCCGTCTATATCCAATAATACGGTTTTTACCTCGTCAAAAACATTCTTCATAGTTTCACCGTCGATATTATATACCCTTTACCGTCGGAATGCAAACTTTTACGCCTGCGGACGAAAATATATTTTTATTAAATATAGTAAACGTGAATAAGTTTTTATCAAAAAAATCCATTGTCAAAGGCATAAAAAACTGTTATAATCGATAGGTCTTTTCCTTTCGGGAAAGGCGTTGACGCCATAAATATATATTCAGGAGGAATTATGTTAGAAGTAAAAAATCTATACAAGGTTTATCGCCCCAAAAAAGGCGTGCCGGTAACCGCTCTTAAAGACGTCAGTCTGAAGTTCCCCGAAAAGGGAATGGTATTTATCCTCGGTAAGTCGGGCAGCGGCAAGTCCACGCTTCTGAACGTGCTGGGCGGACTGGATAACTACGACGACGGCGAAATAATCATCAAAGGAAAATCGAGCAAGCATTTTTCCCAAAGCGACTTCGACAGCTACCGCAACACCTATCTCGGATTTATTTTCCAAGAATACAACATTCTCAACGAATTCAACGTCGCCGCAAACATTTCCCTTGCGTTGGAGCTGCAAGGCAAAAAGGCCTCTAAGGACGCCGTGGAAAAAATCCTTACTGAAGTGGATCTTTCCGGTTACGGCAACCGTAAACCCGCCGAACTTTCCGGAGGTCAGAAACAGAGAGTGGCTATTGCGAGAGCCTTGGTCAAGGACCCCGAAATTATCCTTGCAGACGAACCCACCGGCGCTTTGGACAGCAACACCGGTCTGCAGGTTTTCGACACCCTGAAAAAACTTTCCCGCGACAAACTGGTCATCGTCGTTACCCACGACAGGGATTTCGCCGAACTGTACGGCGACAGGGTCATCGAATTCAAAGACGGCGTGGTCATAAGCGACATAGAGAAATATTCCGCTCGGGCAAAAGCCGTGAGCGAAGGGCTCAGCGTCATCGACGATAAAATAATCCGTATCGAAAAAGGCTACACCCTGACCGCCGAAGACCTGCCCGTCCTCAACAAATACCTCCGGGATAACGAAGCGCTCATCTCCACCGACGAAAAGTCGAACAAGGATCTCAAGCGTTTCGCCCGTATCGACGACGAAGGCAATAAGGAAAGTTTCAAGGATACCGACGAGAGCAAAATAGTCTATTCAGACAAGAAGAACTTCCGCCTCATAAAAAGCCGCCTGCCCTTCAAGAACTCCTTAAAGATCGGCGCAAGCAGCCTGAAAAACAAGCCCGTCCGTCTTATCGTGACGATAATTCTTTCCGTCATCGCATTCACTATGTTCGGACTTGCCGACACCATAGCTTCTTACGACAAATACGACGCCACCTACAATTCCATCGTGGACTCCGATATAGACGGCGTCTCCTTCCAGAAAAATCAGCAATTCAAATATAACGAAACCGACGATTATTACAACACCCGAACCTTGAAAATAGACGACTCGGATCTGACCTTCCTCAACGAAAAAACCGGCTTGACTTTCGCTCCGGTCTATTCCGATTCTTCTTACGGTTCCGCCATTTCCTTCAGTGACAATATTTTGGACGGCTCGCAGCAGAGTTATTACTATTCGGTGACCTCTCTCGGAGGCGTTATCGAGACCGACCCCGAAATGCTGGAAAAAGCGAACTATACCGTTTACGGGACTTTGCCTTCCGCCTACGACGAGGTGGCTATCTCCTATTATTACTACGAACTGCTCGCCAATTACGGCTACCGCAATAACGACGGACTGGAAATAACCTCTTCGGAAATAACTTCTCCCGAAGAGTTCCTCGCTAAAAAGCCCACCGCTTTCTCCAGATTTTATGAAAGCGTTTTCTCCGAGCGGGGTTCCTTCCGCATTACCGCAATTATCGATACCAAACTCGATTCTAACCATTTTTCTGCCCTGAAAGAAAAGAACCCCAACGCCCTTTCCCTTATATTCCTGGAAAACGAACTGAAAAGCACGGTAGAATACGGCTACCACGGTATGGCTTTCGTGAAAAAAGGATTCTTTAACGACGCTTTATTCAAAAACGAGACCGTTTCCGATAAATTTATGGACTTGTCTGCCGGCAACTCCAACGCCGGTCTCTACTACAGCGATCCGACTCTGAACACTTCTTACTCTATCAGCCAGATCTACACCATAGCTAACTTCGGTCGTACCTCCAATGAGCTCGACACCGTTTTCTTCGAAACAGGAAAAACCTCCCTCGAAAAGGGCGAAGTCCTTATAAGCGCGGCGAATTTCTTTAATTTCGTTTATTCGATGTATCCCGACGACGATACGGCGATAACCATGTTCTCGGAAATCAACAATTTTTCGCCCTACGTCTTTATCGAAATCGGTCCGCAGAAGTTAGCCGAAGCCGGTCTCTTGCCCGAGGGCGTGACCGTGGAAAATTTCGCTGAAACGGAACCCTACGAACTGGAGAGACTTTTCAGCGACGCCATAGACGCCGACCGCTCCGCTTACAAGGCTTTCCACCAGAAATACGTTTGGGAAAAATACTCTTCCTTCTTCGAAAGCAAAAATATTTTCTCCCGTATCGCAAATATGACTTTCGACTTCTCTTACAATGCCGACAACGTATTCGAGAACAAACCCGCCTCCGTCAAGGGAATATATTTCTATCACTTCGAAAGAGAAAATAACTTCGACGACTACAGCATAACGATCTCGGAAAGCGATTATCTTTCCCTGTCCTCGCTGAATTCGGGGAAATATGCCTTCGCCTTGGCTTACCTCGACGACAACGCAAAACTCCGTTCCGCAATCGACCTCAATTACGCCGATCCGGTAAACGACACCTATTACCGTATTCAGAACGGCGTTATGTCCACCCTCAACACCGTCAACAACCTCGTGGAAACCCTGTCTAAAGTTTTCCTTTATGTGGGACTTGCTCTGGCGGCGTTCTCGGCGTTGATGCTCACCAACTTCATTTCCACCAGCGTGGCGTATAAAAAACACGAGATCGGTATCTTAAGAGCCGTCGGAGCGAAAAGCGGCGACGTTTACGGAATTTTCGCCAACGAAAGTCTGATCATCGCCTTGATAAACTTCTTACTGAGCGTAATAGCCACGGTGGCGGCGGTATTTATCATCAACAATATCCTCCGCAATCAATACAACTTTACGCTCACCATCCTGAACTTCGGGATCCGCCAGCTCGGCATAATGCTGGGAGTCAGCGTAGGCGTGGCGTTGATAGCGAGTTTCGTCCCGTCCTATCGCATCTCACGCAAAAAGCCCATAGACGCCATACGAAGGTAAAATCCAAAGCGTTATATCGTCAAAGAAGCGGTTTTCGAACGAAAACCGCTTCTTTTTTATTTTTATCCGAAATTCCGATATTTCCCGTCCCGAAAAAAAATCAATTTTCCTTTTCGGCAATGACGCCTCCGCCCAAACACACCCGTTCGTCGTAAAGTACGCAGTACTGCCCCGGAGTCACCGCCCGTTGCTTTTCCTCGAAAACTATTCTCGCACCCTCTCCGTCGGAATAGTATACCGCTTTCTGCAAAGGTTGACGGTGGCGTATCCTCGCCAGCACCTCTTTCCCGTCGGGGACGGGTTCGGTGATAAAATTGAAACCCTCGGTCCTCAACGCCTTGGAAAAAAGCTCCTCGCATTCCCCTTGATTGACGTAAAGAATATTGTTTTTGACGTCCTTGTCGATAACGTACCAGGCTTCGGAATTGCTTTCGCCTTTAACTCCCCCCAGCCCGAAACCTTTGTGCTGACCTATGGTATAGTAGAACACCCCCTCGTGTTCCCCTACCGTCCTGCCGTCCAAAGTCTTTATCTCTCCTTTTTTCATCGGCAGGTATTCGTTCATGAATTTACGGAAATTCCTCTCGCCGATAAAACATATTCCCGTGCTGTCCTTTTTCCTGGCGGTGGCAAGTCCGTGTCTTTCCGCCATCGCCCTTACCTCGGGTTTGGTCAGATTCTCCAAGGGAAAGAGGACGTTTTTTATCTGGGCTTCGGTGACCTGATTCAAAAAATACGTCTGATCCTTGTTTTCGTCGACAGCTCGGGTAAGATAAGTCCTGCCGTTTTCCCTCTTCACTCCGCAATAATGCCCCGTGGCGATGAAATCGGCTCCTATTTGTTCGGCTTTTTCCCTGAACACTCCGAATTTTATCTCCCGATTGCACAGAACGTCGGGGTTGGGCGTTCTGCCTGCGCGGTATTCGTTCAGAAACGACGAAAACACGTTGTCCAGATATTCCTTGCTGAAATCCACGGTATAATACGGTATCCCGAGCACTCCGGCGACTCTCCTCACGTCGGCGTAGTCCTCTTCGGCGTTGCAGTAGCCGCCTTCGCTTTCCTTCCAGTTGTGCATAAAAAGCCCTATGACGTCGTAACCCTGCTCCTTCAGAAGCAACGCCGCCACGCTGCTGTCCACGCCTCCGCTCATTCCTACCGCTACGGTTTTTTTCATTCACACCTGCCTTTCCTAAAATAATATCACTTTTCCACCCGAAGTGCAACGTATAAGGTCAGAAATTTAAGGCAATAATCTCTCCGAACAAAATAAGGAGATCCGTATATGAATTTTAATCCCTTCAAAGAAAAATGCGAAAACTTAGACTCTCTTTTTATGGATTGGGAAAAGATGTATCCCCGTCCTTACGACAAATGCGACGCCGATCCTTACACCAGGGTAAGGTGTATTTTGGCTAACGGAGCGGAATTCGAAGCGGTGCGTTTCAGCCACGCCTTTCACCGTTCCTGCAGCGATAACGACGTCCGCCGTTTCCTCGCCGTCACCCGCAGACAGGAACAGCAACAGCAAAAACGCATCGCCTGCCTCAAACCGCTGAACGAGACCGTCCTGGAGACCACCATAGGTTACGAACAGCTTGCGGTGGACCTCACGGCGATTTTTGCCCGCCGCCATCAAGGTTACCTGAAACAGGCCTTCGACTTCGCTTTACTGGAAGACTTCGACCACCTCTACCGCTACGCCGACCTGATGGAGCTCGATACAGGCGCTCACGCCGAAACCCTCGTGGGCGATTACACCGAGATCACCCCCGGCAGACCTACCGTAAGCGAGCATCGGTATCCCGCCGACGACGTAAGACGATTCTGCGACAATTCCGTAGCGACCCCTCTCGAGAAACTCGACGCCGCCATAATCACCGCCGCCGAACAGCAGACGATGAATTATTATATGAACCAGGCGCAATTCTACACCAACGACCTCGGGCGTCAGCTTTATTCGGAAATAGGTATGATAGAGGAACAGCACGTCTCTCATTACGGGAGTTTGCTCGACCCGAGAATGACTTTTGCCGAAAATCTCCTGATGCACGAATACACCGAGTGCTATCTTTACTACTCTCTTTATTCCGACGAGACCGATCCTCACGTCAAGAAAATCTGGGAACAGCACCTCGTCTGCGAAATAGCTCATCTCCACAAAGCCGCCGAGCTTTTCGAAAATATCGAAAAAAGAGACCGTTCCGAAGTTATAAAAGACGGCACTTTCCCCGAGATTATAATGTTCCGCTCTCAAAAAGATTATATACGGGACGTCCTGAAAGAAACGGTGACTTTGACCTCCGACAGGGAAGATTACACCGAAATAAATTCCGTCCCCGACGACAGCGACTTTTTCTATTACCAAAAGCAAGTCAACAACACCATAGGAGACGTGGCAAGCCATAAAGTCATCGCCGCAATACAGGAAAAACTCGGACGGGACTACCGTTCGGAAATCGCCCCGAATCCCGTAAACGTACTTTGCGACCGCAAAAAGGACAACACCACCCTAGGCAGAGTAAAGGAACGCATTTACGCTTAAAACCGAAGTATAATTCGGAATAAACGGATTTTTTCCCTCGTAATTAAAATAATAATTCCAAAAACGGAGGTATAAATGAAACTCAAAGACAGCAAAACTTATCTCAATCTCGCCAAAGCGTACGCAGGAGAATGTATGGCTCGCACCCGTTACGAATTCCTGAAATACGGTGCGGAAAAGGAAGGCTACAAGAATATCGCCTTACTCGTGGAAGACGTGATCTATCAGGAATTCCATCACGCAAGAATGTTCTACACCTTCATACAGACCGCCGACGAAGGGCTGATAGCCAATATCGATATTTGCAGCGGATACCCTTTCAAGCAGAAATGGAACCTCGCCGAAAACCTGCGTATCGCCGCCGAAGACGAAAACTACGAAGCCACGAAGATCTATCCCGAATACGCAAAAATCGCCCGTGAAGAAGGTTTTCCCGACATAGCCGGGCTGTTCGAAAACGTAGTCGGAATAGAAAACTGCCACAAAATGCTTTTCAGCCAGCTCTACGATCAACTGACCAAAGGCACTCTTTACAAAAAGACCAAAGCCGTCAAATGGAAATGCGGCGACTGCGGTTACGAAATGACGGCGAAAGAAGCCTTCCCGAAATGCCCCGTCTGCCAGGCGTGCCAAGGGTCGATAAAACTCATTATTGAGGACGGCTCGAACTGAACCCCCTTCCCTTAACCGCCAGGTAATTACGAAAAACCGCTTGTCGAGAAGCGGTTTTTTGCAATACTTTTTCTTTTTTAAGAACAATAATTTCAAAATCGGTTTTAAATTTTCAAAATTTCGCTCACGGCGTCCGCCAGGGCGTTCACCGTGTCCGAAGCGGTCATGCTTACGGGATTTACCTTAGCCTGAGCCATCTCTCCGGCGAGTCCGTTGAGGTAGGCTCCGCAAGCGACCTTCACAGAGTCTAAGGGGTCGTTGTACCCCGAAAGCCCTGCGAGGATACCGCTCAAGACGTCTCCGCTTCCGGCTGTCGCCATACCCGGACACCCCCTGTCGGTAAGATAAACTTCTTTCCCGTCGGTCACTACGGTAGCCGTCCCCTTCAATAAAAGCGTAACGCCGTAGCGGAAAGCAAACTCCTTGGCCCTACTTACCGGATCGGCGAGTATCTCTTCCGTTCCGTACCCAGACAGACGGGAAAACTCCTTGACGTGCGGAGTCAAAATCAGACTTTTGCAAGTTCTTCCCCTGAGTACCCCGAGGTCTTTACTCAATGCGTTCAAGCCGTCGGCGTCTACTATGACCGTTCCCTCGAAATTATGTAATATATAGTTTAATATCCGTAAATTATCTTTTCCGTTACCTAAACCCATACCTATCGTTACGGATCTCAGCCCTTTCAAGAACTCTCCGAGAGCGTTTTCGTCAAAGACCGGTCCCTCTCCGTCGTCGGGCAGAAAAAACAACGTCACTTCGGTAACTTCCTTGAAAAAAGCGGATTTTATGCTTTCGGGCACGGCAAGTCTCGCCACCCCCGCCCCCGCCCTCATGGCTGCGGCGGCGTGCATGGCTAAACGCGGTGCGCCACTGTAACGGGTGCAGCCGCCTATCAGTCCGACGTAGCCGTACGTTCCTTTGTGGGAATAATTCTTCCTTTCGGGAAAAGCTTGCTTGACGTCCGATTTTTCGAGAAGGTTATAGGCGTCTCCGTAGAGTTTTATCCCGATATCGACGTTGACCAGCCTGCCTATGACGTCTTTCGCTCTGCCTGTAAAATGTCCCGTCTTCGGAAAACCGATACTTACGGTGAGATCGCTTTTTACGCAGATATCCCCCGTGCCGCCGTCGCCGTTTAGACCGCTGTTTATATCGGCGGACACGACGTAAGAACCGGACTCGTTTATCTTTTTGACGACTTCTGCGTAAATGCCGCTCAACTCACCTTTGAAACCCGTCCCGAGCAGGCAATCGACTACTGCCGCATAGGAGGAAAAATCCTCTTCGCCGTTATAAGGCGAATAAGGAACGCCCTTTCCCTTGCAACGCTCGAAGTAATACCCTCCGTCAGCGGAAAAGCGGTCGGAACAGAGAAAAATTTTACATTCGTAACCGTTTTCGGCGAGCAGATACGCCACCACGAAGCCGTCGCCGGCGTTGTTTCCGCTGCCGCATAATACGGCGGTTTTCCCTCTCTTCTCCAAAAGGTCGTAAATGGCTTTCCCGGCACGGAACATAAGTTCGCGCCCCGACGTGCCGTCCGCTTGAGTCTTTGCGTCGCTTATACGCATCGAGTCCGTCGAAACCACTCTTATCATAGGCTCTCCGTCCAATCAGTTGCGATAAAGTCCTTTCAGCGTGCTTTCCGCCAGAACGTGCCCCTCCATAGCCTTATAGAGGTCGTTCATATAAAAGCCGTCTTTCAGACCGAGTTTACAGTCCAATGCGTATGCATGGAATTCGTAAACGTGCGGAGCGTCGGGCGGAGCCATACCGCCGTAACAGGCGACTTCGGATTTGTTCCTTCTCCCTCCTAAGATACTGAAACAGCTGTTAAGTCCCTGCACGAACCCGTCGGGGTTACGGGAGGCGTCCTCCTTCAGTTCCGTTGCGGTGATGTCGGCGACGGTCCAATGCACCCAGGAAAAGCCGCTCACCTTAAAAGCGTCCTTGTCCTCGCACACCAAAGCGACGCTGACCGTCCCTTCGGGCAAAAAGTTGAATTCCAGCGGCGGACTGACTACCGGCATTCCCAGCCTGTCACACTCTCCTCTCTTCCCGTACTTGTCGGGGATTATCCCGTCCTCGAATACTTTGCTCGTAATGGTAAATTGAGTTTTCATAATGTAAAAATTTTAACACGGTTCCGTCCGACGGTCAAGGTCGTCAGAAATTTCGCAATCAAAAAAGAGGCTTCCGCCTCTTTCCTTTATCCTTTCCTCTCCTCGTTTTCCGCCGCTCCGTCGCCTTCGGACGTCGCTTCGGCGTCTTTAGCTCCTTCGGGCAAGACGTCCTCTTCCTTCCCCGTATCGGACGGTACGGTTGCGATCCCTTCCGAGGTCTCTTCCTCCGACACAACGGTTGACTCTGCGAAAAGCTCTTCTTCCTTTTTACGGAGCTGTTTGGGTTTGACAGCGGTATTGAGTGAAAATTTTATTCTGTTCCCCAGCACTTCGCTGACTTCGTTGACCGCAACGAAGCTTTCGGGGTCGATTTCGGAAATGAGTTTTTTTATTTTGGTGATCTCGAAACGGTTCGCCACGCAGTAAAGCATAGTCATTTCTTCGTTGCTGAAATAGCCTTTGCAATCGAGAACGGTAACGCCTCTGCCCAGTTCTTCGCTCAAAGCCGCCGCAAGAACGTCGGGGTTTTTGGTTATTATGGTACAGGCCTTACCCTTGTCGAAACCGTCCACGATAAAGTCTATGACTTTAAGTCCCACCAGATAGGACACCACCGAATAAAGTCCTATGAGCAGACTTTTGCCGATGATCGAACTTATGGTATAGATTATGACGTTGAACGCCATAACGAACTGCCCTACCGAAAGACCGATTTTCTTGGCGAAAGTGACGGCGAGGACTTCCACTCCGTCTATGGCGCCGCCTTGTCTTATGGTGAGTCCGCTCCCCACGCCCGACAAAAATCCCCCGAAGAGCGCCGCTATCAGCATATCGTGACTTATCAGTTCGTAAACCTTTTCGTTGAGGTGAGCTATTTCGCTGAAAACATAAGCCATCAGAGAATAGCTCGCTATCGCTATCAGGGAATAAATTATGAACGTAACGCCCATCTTCCTTATCCCGAAAATAAACAAAGGCACGTTCAAGACGATCAGAAAAAGAGCGATGTTCAAGGACGTCACCCTGTTGAGAAGCATCGAAAGACTGGATATTCCGCTGTCGAGAAGCCCGGCAGGCGACAACAATAACACCACTCCCGCCGCATTTATGCAACCGGCTATCAATAATAAAATTATGTTCGACGCACGCAGTCTTATCTTTGAATCCTTCATCTTCGCCTCTATTACTATATAAATATTCTTCCGAAAGATTCGGATCAAGCCCGTTAACTTTCTTTCTCCGAAGAAATAAAAAACCGCTCGAAGCGGAATTTTTATTATTATAATAATAACACCTCAAAAAATAAAAATCAATTTTTACGAAAGGAAAAACTAATGTTTTTTCTCGCAATAAAAAAACCCGAAATCATTTCGGGCTTTGAAGAAAGGTTTCCGCAGTCGAGTATCACGAAAGAGACAGCACCATCTCGACGTCGCCTTTTCCCAGTAAATCGACGAGCTCGGCTCGGGTAATGTCCCTGACTTTCCCGAGTTTGGTAAAGGTATAAGAGTTCACGTCGTAATAAAGCACGAAATTGCTGCCCTGATAGAGTATCAGATCCCCCGGCTCGGTGGTGAAATACCTGTCGTTCCTCGGCAAAGTCACCCCTAACGATCCCACTTTTTCGAAATTTCCGTAATCGGAGGCAGATACGGTAAGCGGTCCGTCTTTCAACAGTTCCGTCAACGCCCTCGCCGAGGAATTGTCCTCCAGCTCCGCTTTGAGTTTACGCCCGTTTACGGTAATATACATTATCCTCTCCTCCGTTCCCGACGTTTCGTCGCCGTTGTCCGTTTCGCCGTCTGCGTTGTCCGTTTCGTTTTTTCCGTCGCTTTCGTCCGAATCAGGCAAAAGGGCGTCTCCGCTCGGGTCGGAGAGTCCGCCTTCCTGCTTATTTCCGTCCCTCCCCGTCTCGTCCGTAGTCGAGCCTATGCACGAAACGCAGACCAGACAAAGAATTATCGTTAACACAAAAATTATTTTTTTCATATTTATATGCTTTATACGATATTTTTCGCTTATTTATAGGACTTTTTCAATATTTCCACCACGTCGGCGTCGGTAAGCGGCAACGGATCGGCAGCGAAAAGTCCTCCCATGGTTTCCCGCGCGTTGACGGCGATTTTTTCGAATTCCGATTCCGTAATGCCGTAATCCGACATTTTAAGGTCTGCTA
>CASDZI010000030.1 GCA_949285605.1 uncultured Christensenella sp. | reverse complement strand
TTTCAGACTTTCGATTGCGATGACAAGGGAGTGTACACGGATTTATATGACCGAAGTCTGAGTCATGAAGAAAGGGTGCAAATATGCACCCTTATACTCTCTCTTGTTTCCGTTTATGTCCAAACCGAGGAGAAGGGTCGCAGATTTCAGACTTTCAATTGCGATGACAAGGGAGTGTACACGGGAGTACATGACCGAAGTCTGAGAAATGAAGAAAGGGTGCAAATATACACCCTTATACTCTCTCCTGTTTCCGTTTATGTCCAAACCGAGGAGAAGGGTTGCAGATTTCGGACTTTCGATTGCGATGACAAGGGAGTGTACACGGGAGTACATGACCGAAGTCTGAGTCATGAAGAAAGGGTGCAAATATGCACCCTTATACTTTCAGACTTTCGATTGCGATGACAAGGGAGTGTACACGGATTTATATGACCGAAGTCTGAGTCATGAAGAAAGGGTGCAAATATGCACCCTTATACTCGGTTTGGTGGAAGGAGGTGGATTCGAACCACCGAAGTCGACGGACGGCAGATTTACAGTCTGCTCCCTTTAGCCACTCGGGAATCCTTCCATAATGTGGAGCTGGCTAATGGAATCGAACCATCAACCTGCTGATTACAAATCAGCTGCTCTGCCTGGTTGAGCTAAGCCAGCAGTTAAAAGTGGTGCCTTGGGGCGGAATTGAACCACCGACACGGGGATTTTCAGTCCCCTGCTCTACCAACTGAGCTACCAAGGCAATTTGGCGATCCGGAAGGGGCTCGAACCCTCGACCTCTAGCGTGACAGGCTAGCGTTCTAACCAACTGAACTACCGGACCGTATGGTTGATTAAGTTGTAAAAGGTTTTTTGGTGGGCCTTCACGGACTTGAACCGCGGACCAATCGGTTATGAGCCGACCGCTCTGACCAACTGAGCTAAAGGCCCCTGCTTTCGTAACTTTGGTCGGGGTGAAGAGACTCGAACTCCCGGCCCCATGGTCCCAAACCACGTGCGCTACCAAACTGCGCTACACCCCGTTGTTTGTTTACCTAAGTGACTTTAATAATATACAATATTAACGTGTCATTGTCAATCACTTTCAGCGATTTCACCAAAAATATTTTTCTAAATACTGCGTTCCACCTTGGCGACGCCCTTGAGCGAAGACAGCTTTTTTATTGCCGTTTCTATGTCGGCTACTTTTCGTATTTCCAGTCCTACGTTTATCTGTAACTGATCGTGATTTTTATTCAGTTTGGCATTGATGGTGGAGATACCGAGACCCATATTCGCTATGGCGCCCGTTATCTGCGTTATCATAGTGTTTCTGTTATCGCACTCGATATAGAGATGTGCATTGAACACGGAATCGTCTATATCCATCCATTTCGCATTCATTATTCGTTCTTTTTCCACGTTCTTCATATTCGGACAGTCCGCCCTGTGGACGTTAACCCCCCTGCCTCTCGAAACGTATCCTATTATTTTATCCCCGGGAACGGGATTACAACAATGAGCTATTCGGATAAGAAAATCGTCGTATCCTTCGATAAGAATACCGCTCCTTGCCCGGTGTCGCACGGTTGATTGTTCCTGCTTATTCCCTTGCGGTAATTCGTCGGGATGAGATTTCCTGTAAAAATCAATTAGTTTGAAGAGGATCTGATTGGTTTTTATCCCGCCGTAACCTATAGAGGCATACATATCGTCCACGTCGGCGAAATTATATCTGTCGATAATAATTTTTACTGCGCCCGGTACCAAAAGATCGTTTAACGAATAACCTTTATGTTTGGCTTCCCTTTCCAGCATGTCTTTTCCGAGTTTGATGTTGTCCTCTTTCATCTGTTTTTTGAAGAAACCTCGGATCTTTGCTTTGGCGGTGGGCGTTACGGCAAATTTCAACCAATCTCTGGAAGGCCCGTGCGAATTGTTTGAAGTAATTACTTCGACAACGTCGCCGTTCTCCAGTACGGTATTAACGGGCGTCATTTTATTGTTGACTCTGACGCCGATGCATTTATTTCCTACTTCGCTGTGAACTCTGTACGCAAAATCTATGCACGTCGATCCTACGGGTAAATCGAAAACGTCCCCTTTCGGCGTGAAAACGTATATCTCGTTGGTAGTAACGCTGGTTTTAAGCGTGTCGATAAACTCCAGAGAGTCCTTTAAGTCCCCCTGTACGTCCATAACTTCCTTAATCCAGCCGAGTTTCCTGTCAAAATCGGAAACCGGAGAAGTGTTCCCTTCCTTATAACGCCAATGTGCGGCTATACCGTATTCGGCGATACGGTTCATTTCCACCGTTCTGATCTGTATTTCAAAAATCTGTCCGAAATTTGTTACGATAGTGGTGTGCAAACTCTGATACATATTGGGCTTCGGCGACGCTATATAATCCTTAAATCTCCCGGGAATGGGTTTCCACATAGAATGAATGATCCCGAGTACGGTATAGCAATCCCCTATATTTTCCACGATAACCCTTATCGCAACCAAATCGTAAATTTGCTCAAAAGTTTTATTCTGATTTTTCATTTTTTTGAAAATAGAATAAAAGTGTTTGGGGCGACCTTTTATTTCGAACTTCATATTAAGGTCTTTCAGCTGTGCGCTCAGTTCGTCTGCGACTTTATTTACCAAAACCATTCTTGCGTCCCGTTGATCCACAATTTTTTCCTGCAGGAATGCGTAATCTTCGGGATAGAGATATTTCATCGAAAGATCTTCCATTTCGCATTTGATCCACGAAATGCCCAGTCTTCCTGCCAAAGGCGCATATATATCCAGCGTTTCTTTGGACTTTTTAATTCTCTTTTCGGGCGGAAGCGGATCGAGGGTACGCATATTGTAAAGTCTGTCGGCAAGTTTAACGAGCAGGACTCTTATATCTTTCGACATTGCAAAGAAGAGCTTTCTGATATTTTCCGCCTGTTCCACTTCGGTGGAATTAAAACTTATACGGGTAAGTTTAGTAACGGCTTCGACTATTTGAAAAATAGAATTACCGAACTTCGCTTTCAGTATCTCCGGAGTAACCGGGGTATCTTCGATGACGTCGTGAAGGAGTCCGGCAATTACGGTATCGGTATCCAAACCCATATCCAATAAAATTTCCGCAACGGCTACGGGATGAGAAAAATATTCCTCGCCCGAAACCCTTTTCTGACCTTTATGAGCTTCTCTTCCGAAACGGCAAGCAATATCGATAGCCATATAATCCTCGTTGGAATATACGGCTTTGGCTTTGTCCAAAAATTTTTTAATCTGTAAATCAACTTCGTTTGCCATCGATATACCTGTAAATATAAGACTCCGATAAATCTTTTTTACCGTAATTAACGTACAGTATATCACTATTTCCCTTTTTAATCAACCCGAGTTGCGCCATAATATAAAAATATAATAAAAACTCTGTATAATCGACGACGAAACCGGAATTAACTGCAACGGTATAAATTTCATCGGTATCGAATTTAATTTTCATATCTGAAAATTTTCGTAAAACGACATAAAGTTTACGCATATTATCAATGGAAAAAACCGGGATATTTATTCTAATATTGGATTTAACTATAATATCGAAATTTTCAAAATAATCAAAAATTTCACAAGGCATATCCTCGTAAAAGTATATCGAAGAGTAACAATGAAAGGGAAACAGTATATCGGGATTAAGGACAGCGGTATCGTCGTTGATTGCAAAATCCGAATGACCGTAAACGGTTTTTATATTAGGATTTAACCGGCAAAATCGGGAAAAATTATCTTGATTGAAAAAAATATGTAATTTGTTTCCGCCCGAGAGAAATTTTTTGTTCCTGCAACTTCCGTTATATCCGGTGTCATAGCAAAACTTCAAAAATCCCTTTACAAGAATTTCTTCAGGTATCAAAAAATCATTCAAGAAAATTTCTTTGATTTTGAATTGATTTTCAACTTTTCCGTTAAAATAATTTTTATCGAGAGTATAAAATATTTTACGGTTTTTAGCAGTATTATAAGCAGGCAAAAGATATTTTTTTCCGAAAGAAATTGCCTGTCCCGTCCGTAACGCCGCTTTAATATGTTCGCTTTTTCCTATGGTTCTGAAATCTGCGACAGGATCTTCGTCTAAAAACACGGGGGCAGGATTCCTGAAGCCGAACGGCTGAAACATTTCCACGTCAGCAAAGATCCTTTCATCCGCCCTTTTCATCGATAACGGTAAATCGTAACGGGTTTTTCTTTCAAAAACGCTCTTCTCGAGTTTTAATGCTTCTTCGTTTATCCCGGTGAAAAAGAAACTGAAATTTTCCTTCGAAAGGCTGAGCCCCGCCGCCATAGCGTGTCCGCCGAATGAACGAAGATATTTTTCCTGCGATTTGATAAGATCGTGAATATTGGTGCCCTGAATACTTCTGGCAGATCCTTTCATATATCCGTCTTTACTCTCCGTTAAAAGTATGCAAGGCAAATAATAATACTCGGTAATTTTTGCTGCGGCTATTCCTATGACCCCTTCCGCCCAGGTTTTATTGTAGAGTATTATGATCTTATGCCGTCCGAAATCATAGTCTTTCAACATTTCACACGCTTCGGCATAAATTTTATTTCCTATTTCCTGTCTTTCCGCATTTTGGCCAGAAAGCTCTTTCGCTAAGAACCTCGCCTCCGTCAAGTCGTCCGTAGTCAGTAACTTGACTGCGGTATGTGCCTGCGTCAGTCTGCCCGTTGCGTTAATTCTCGGAGCAATTTTGAAAGCAATGTCGTAAGAATTTACTCTCTTATAAAAAACTCCCGACTCCTCAGTCAAAGCTTTGATACCTGCCTGCGCTTTTCCTCCGTGAATTATTTCCAAACCTTTTTTAACTATTAGTCGGTTATCTCCCGTCAGGGGAACAATATCCGCCACTGTGGAAATTGCGCAAATATCGGCATACGGTAATACTTTTTCCTCTCCGAATAAGGCTCTTGCAAGGAAAAAAGCCACTCCCGCACCGCACAGCTGAGTAAGTTCGGGATTGAAACAAGGATTGACTGTTATACAATCGGGTATGCTCTCTCCCGGTCTGTGATGGTCGGTTACTATAATATCCATACCCTGCGACTTGGCATATTCCACTTCATCCGAAGAAGAAATACCGCAATCGACGGTTATGACGAGATCGGGATCTACGTCGGATTTGATTTTTGTCAAAGCTTCCTTGTTCAGTCCGTACCCTTCTTCGCTCCTGATCGGAACGTAAAAAGATACGTCGGCACCTTCTGTGGAAAAAATACGCAATAGTATGGCAAGCGCGCCGGTTCCGTCGCAGTCGTAATCACCGTAAAACAATATTTTGGATTTCCTGTCCAGATGAAAACGAATTTTCTTTACCGCTTCATCCATGCCTATATATGAGTAAGGCGACGTCATATCGCTCTCGGTCCCGTAAAGGAAAAGCTTAGCCTCTTTTACGTCGGTTATTCCCCTTGCGACTAAAAGTTCGGCGCAAAAGACGTCCGTTTTGCATTCGGAAGCCAAGGTCTGAACGATATTATCAGCTATATTAGGTTGATTTTTTGTCATTTTACGAAAAAAGTCCGTTAAACGGACTTTTATCCTTTAATAATTTATGCTTAAGCCGCTTTCAAGCGTTTTTGTTTCTTAAACTTTCTGTTTTTATAGGAAAGCTTAATTTTGCCGCCCCAATCCTTGAAAATAGCCCACATAGGTCCTGCCATAAATACCGATGAGTAAAACCCTGCTATAAGTCCGAACAGGATCGGTAAAGCAAACGTCTGAATGGACGCGACTCCGAGTATCGCGAGAATTGCGATAACTACGAGCGTGGTAAGCGTAGTGTAACAAGTTCTGGTAAAAGTTCCTCTGATTGCCGTATTTATTACCTCGCCCACTTCGTATTTTTCGTGAGTCTTCTTATAAGGTTTGATTATGCTTCTGATACGGTCAAATACGATAATCGTATTATTTATCGAATAAGCGACTATGGTTATTATTGCAGCGACTATGGTCGAACCGATTTCCACATAGAATATAATCGTAAAAGACATCATTATGATTATATCGTGCAATAATGCGACTATCGCAGCCAAAGCCGAATAGAAGTCGAAACGGATAATAATATAGATAAGCATCAGCGCGAGAGCCACGGCTACCGATATCAAAGCCGTACGCAAGAGACGCATACTCGCCGAGTTTCCTATAAGCGTTGTAGTTGATTTTACGGTTACGCTTTCTCCGTATTTATTTGCGGTAGCCTTTTCGATATCGTTTCTTATTCTTTCATTAAGGTCGTTCATTTCCGAAACTTTGTCGTCGGTGCTGAAATCAACAAGTACCCCGTCCACAAGCACGGCGGTATTAAGGTAACGTACGATAATGGAACTGTCGCCGCTTGACTGAGACGCCGCAAGCTTTACACCGTTGTCTTCCAAAACCTTTTCTATCATAGCAAGGTTTTCGTTGTATTTGGCACCGCTGTTCATTCCGGCTTCGCTGAACTCCACGGTAAGCAAAGAGCCGCCCTGAAAATCCACTCCTATGTTAGCGAATTTATCGTGTCCGCTTTTATCTAATTGATAACACGTTCCGCATATAAGCATTACAAGAATAACGATAAGCGGAATTAAAAAAGTTAATTTAGAGTTTTTATAAAAATCGAAATTTTTAATTTTATTCTTAAATCCGACTAAGGAATTTTTCTTATCAGCCACGGGTAACCTCCTTTGTCTTCAGTCCGAAGAAAGCTTCGTTTTCATCGTCGAACGCCATAAAGGATTTAACGAGTAATCTGGTCACGAACAAGCTCGTCAGTAAGGAAAGAATTATACCTATCAATAAAGTCACGGCAAAACTTTTTATTGCGGACGAACCGAATATTATCATAACTATCGCTCCGAAAATCGTAGTAACGTTTGCGTCAATAATGGTCACGAGCGAACCTTTGAACCCGGAGTTTACGGCACTCGGAACAAGTTTATTGCCTATTCGTTTTTCTTCTTTGATTTTTTCGAAAATAATTATATTTGCGTCAACGGCCATACCGATACTCAGTATAACGCCGGCTATACCCGTAAGAGTAAGCTGTACCCAGGGAACTATTGCGAGAGCCACGATAAGAAGTTCTACGTAAAGAACGAGAGCCAGTGCGGCGGCTCCACCCAAGCCCTTGTAAACGACCATAAGGAAAATCAAAATAACAAGCAAGCCGATTCCCGCAGCGATAAGGCTGTTGGTAAGAGCTTCGTCTCCGAGCGTAGGAGAAATAGTCTCGCTTCTCAAGAGAGTAAGCTTAACGGTGCTTATACCGGCTTTTATTCTGACTGCGTGTTCGTTGGCGGTATTGTAATCGTAACCGCCTTCGATAATGGCATTACCGTCGCTTATTGCGGCATTTACGGTAGGACTCATAATTTCGACGTCGTCGATATAAATGCTGATGGTCTTTCCTATGTTAGCGTTAGTCGCTTCGTAGAAAGCGGTTTTACCTGCGCTGTTGAACTCGAGTTTTATTACATATTGTCCTTCGTTAACCGCCACATAACAATCTTCCAGATGTTCGCTACCCGAAATAAGCACGTTTCCTTCGCTGTCGCGGAATTCCAAAGTAGCGCTTTTACCTATCAATTTCATAAGTTCGGAAGTATCTTCTATTTCGGGAACTTCCACCCTTATCTGACTGTTACCTTGTTTTGTGACTACCGCTTCGGTATATCCTTTCCCGAAAAGTATATCCTCGAGATTGGCTATCGCTCCGTCGAGTTCGGCATCGCTGGCGTCGGCGCCCGTATCGAGTTTTGCCGAATATTCCGCGTACATACCGCCTTTAAGATCCAGACCTTGGGAAATAGCCGTGGAAATCCAGTAGAAATCGTAATTGGTATTCCCTATGCGAAAACAGTCCTGCCCGTTAAGCGGAACGATTAACAACGCCAGACCGATGATTAAGACGCTAATCAAAATCAGTAATATTATGGATTTTGTTTTGCTCACTTGATCCTCCGTGCTTCCTTCATATTCCAACGGGATTATAATAAAGAAATTCCCGTTAATAACTTAAATTATTATATATGTAAATAGTATTTTAGTCAATACAATTCCGTTAATTTAAGACTAATTTTATTGATTATCTTCCTTAAAAGCGTCTGATTTTTCTATTGCGGCAACGGCAAGGCTCATTTCCAGACGTTTTTTTGTAAGTTCACAGCCGATTTTATATTGTCCGCCGATATCGCCGCTGAAGTTGTAAGCGTTCGCAGCGCAACCGCCTCCGCAGAAATACTTTGCAAAGCAATCCTTACAATGCGTTTTGGTAAGAACGCATTGAGAAGCGAACATTTCCCGTACCGAAGCTTTTGAAATACCGCTGAAAACGTTTCCGATACGGAATTCTTCCAACCCGGCAAACTGGTGACAAGGATAAACGTCTCCGTTAGGCGTCACCGCCAGGTACTCCGTTCCGGCTCCGCACCCCGTCAAGCGTTTGTTGGGACAAGGTCCGTGCTCGAGATCCAGCATATAATGGAAAAAATTAAACCATTTTCCGTTTGCTCTTCTTTCCAGATATTTTTCGGTAAACCTCTCGTATTCGGATAATATTTTATCCAAATGTTCGGCTTTTATAGCCAAAGGATGATCGTCGGGCAAGACTACGGGCTCTACGGAAATCTGATCGAACCCTGCGTCGTTAAGAAAGAGTATATCTTCGCAAAAATCGGTATTTTTAGCAGTAAAAGTACCTCGGACGTAATACTTCTTATCGCCCCTGGCTTTCCGCATTTTAAGAGCGTTGTTCAGAATCGGTTCGAAACAGTCCTTTCCGTTCTTGGCGTGACGCACGCCGTTATGCACGCATTTTCTCCCGTCCACGCTCAAAACCACGTTATCCATTTCCCGGTTGAGGTAATCGATATTGTCATCGTTGAGCAAAAGACAATTCGTGGTCATGGTAAAGCTGAAAGCCTTTCCCGCTTTTTCCCCTTCCGCCTTGGCGTAATCCACTATTTCTTTTACCGCAGACATATTCATAAGGGGTTCGCCGCCGAAGAAGTCTATTTCGAGATTTTTTCTGCTCCCGGAATTGGCAATGAGAAAATCCACCGCTTTCTTTCCGACATCGGCTTTCATATAATCCCTTTCGGTGTGATAAGTGCCGCCTCCGGCAAAACAATAATCGCAGGAAAGATTGCAATCGTGACAAATATGAAGGCAAAGAGCCTTCACAACGTCGGTGCTTTTGGAAAAATCGCTTATGAGCGCCGAAGCGTTCAATACGCCTTCGTTTTCCAGTTCGGACAATTCCTTTTCGATCTCTTTGCGGATATCGGAAGAGAGAATTTCATAATCCTTACTTTGTCTTTCGTCCAGAGTTTCGAAGCGTTTTTTCGCACATAAAAAAGCGGCGTAGTCCACAATACTCAGACTTGCGCTTTCCACGTCCCACATAAGGTAGATAGGTTTACCTTTATGGGAATATTCATATAAATGTACCATTTATCAGACGGACTTCTTGACTATGACGTTGATTTTTTCTTCCTTTTTGCAGGACTGATTGCCTACGGTGCAACTGGTTTTGCAAGCGGACTGACAGCTGGACTGACATTCGCCGCAACCGGTAGAATGGTTTTTACAAAGTGCTTTTTTGAAAAGAGAGTTAATATGTTTCATCGGAACCTCCGTTTTTAATATATTATAAATTACTTTTCCTTTAAAATCAACTGTTTTCGGAAAACGTGTCATAATCCTCATCACCGAATAATAAATTTATGCTGGAGGTGCGAATAATGAAAAATCCAAACGTAAATAAACATTTTTTTCTGGACATAATCAGAACGACGATAATTGCCATAATAATATCGCTGGTCCTGGTACTGGTATTCGCTTTGATAGTAAATCTCGTTGACGTCGGCGAATCGGTAATAATGCCGGTCAATCAGGTCATAAAGCTGCTAAGCGTGCTCGCCGCCTGTTTCGTCGGATTCAAAGACAATAAACAAGGAGCATTCAAGGGCGCCCTCAGCGGACTTTGCTACACGTTGCTGTCCATTCTCGTATTCGGACTTATCAGCAAAGAAATCTCTTTCAACCTGATGAAACTCGTGGACGTGGCGTTAGGTATCGTCGTTGGCGCAATCAGCGGCATACTCGCCGTCAACCTTCGAAAAAAGAGCGTAGCGTAAAATAAAAAGGGAGTCTGAAAAAAGACTCCCTCGTTTTCTACTGTAAAAAGACGGGTTACATCTTAGAACGGATGGCGTTCTTGATGATGGTGACGTTGGTGGGATTTTCGGCAGTACCGACGTTGATGACGTACTGATCGGTAGCCGCATCGTATTCCACTATAGTACCCACGAATCCGCCGATGGTCATTATTTTATCGCCTATCTGAATACTGTTTATCATTTCCTGCATCTTCTTCTTCTGTTTTCTCTGGGGAACGATGGTCATAACGATCATCAATACGAAGAAAACACCAAGAATGACCGGCATTAACCAGGAAGATGCGTCAGCTGCTAAAATATTATTGAACATTTCCAAGACTCCTATTTTTTATTCTTTTTTATAATACACTAAAATCATAAACTCCGCAAGTATTATTTACATTAAATTTCAAAATATTTATTTAACTCTGTAACCTGCTATGAACTCATCTCTGAAGTCCAGCAAACGGTCCTCCCAAATCGCCTCTTTTATCTTTGCCACGAGACGGTGCAAAAAACGTATATTGTGTAAAGACAACAACCTTCCGCCGAAAATCTCGTCGCAGTTTATCAGATGTCTGACATAAGCTCGGGAATAATTTTTACAAAGATAGCAATCGCAATCTTCTTCTACGGGCGAAAAATCTTCTTTATACGTTGCGTTTCTTATGGTTAAATCGCCGTGCATGGTCATAGCGGTACCGTTTCTCGCTATTCTGGTAGGCAAGACGCAATCGAACATATCTATACCTCTCGCCACGCCTTCCACGATACAATCCGCACTCCCCACCCCCATAAGGTATCTGGGCATTTGTTCGGGATAATACGGCCTTATGGTTTCCAGCATATCGTACATGACCTCTTTCGGCTCTCCCACGCTCAACCCTCCTATCGCTATTCCGCATTTAGCGAAGGGAGCCGTGCGTTTTGCGCTTTCTATTCTTAAATCCTTATACATATTGCCCTGTATTATCGGAAAAAGAATCTGGTTTTCCGCGCCTTCGGCAGCTTTAGCCGATCTTTCAAGCCAGCGGAGAGTTCTTTCCATTGCGAGAGCGGATTTCTCGTAAGAGGTATTTGCAGAAGTGCATTCGTCGAATGCCATCATAATGTCGCTGCCTAACGCACGCTGAATCTCGATGGATTTTTCCGGCGAAATAAAATGTTTGCTACCGTCTATGAAACTGTTGAACTCACAGCCTTCCTCGGTTATTTTTCGCAATGTGGACAGAGAAAACACCTGAAATCCGCCGCTGTCGGTAAGAATGGGTTTATTCCAGTTCATAAATTTATGCAAGCCGCCCGCTTTGCGAACGATCTCGTGTCCCGGACGAAGATATAAATGATAAGTATTGCTTAAAAGGATACTGCTCCCTGCCTCTGCGACTTCTTCCGGGGAAAGGCTTTTCACTGTAGCCATAGTCCCCACCGGCATAAAAACCGGAGTTTCTATCACGCCGTGAGGAGTAGTGAACCTGCCTATCCTCGCACCCGATTGCTTGCAAACCTTAATAACTTCGTAACTAAACATCTTTTCTCCGTGTCAAAAAATCAGTCAAAGAATAATCATTGCGTCGCCGAAACTGAAAAATCTGTATTTTTCTTTTACAGCGTGTTCGTACAATTCCATAACCTTTTCTCTTCCGCAAAAAGCGCTAACCAACATTATGAGTGTGGATTCGGGCAAATGAAAATTGGTAATCAACCCTTTTACGGCTTTGAATTTATATCCCGGATATATAAAAATATCGGTTTCGCCTTTGGACGGACGGACTTTTCCCGTTTCGTCCGACGCCGATTCCAACACCCTTACCGACGTAGTCCCGACGGCTATTACTCTGCGACCGTCGGATAACGCCTCGTTTATCTTATTTGCCGCTTCTTCGCTTATTTCGTAATACTCCGAATGCATTTTGTGTTCCAGCACGTTTTCTTCTTTCACCGGTCGGAAAGTCCCCAGTCCGACGTGCAGCAAGACTTCTACTATATCCACGCCTTTTTTTTTCAGTTTACCGAGAAGTTCTTCGGTAAAATGCAATCCTGCGGTGGGTGCGGCGCTGGAGCCGCTGACTTTCGCATAAACTGTCTGATACCTCTCCTTATCGGAAAGCTTCTCGGTAATATACGGCGGCAAAGGCACTTCTCCCACTCTCGACAAAATGTCTTCGAAAACGCCTTCAAACATAAATTCCGCAATACGGACGCCGTTATCCGTTATTCCGGTAACCCTTAATGACATTTCTCCGTTTACGGTAAGGATACTGCCTATCTTGGCTTTCCGTGCGGGCTTAAGTAAAATTTCCCAATTTTTAAGATCCGTTCTTTTCAAAAGAAAAATCTCGAACTTACGACCTGCGTCGTTATAACCGAAAAGTCTTGCGTTTATGACCCTCGTATTGTTGACTACCAGCAAATCGCCTGGCTTCAGTATATCCGCCACGTCGGAAAAAACGCAATCCTTATGGCAATCCGTTGCACGGTCGTAAAAAAGAAGTCGGGAGGAGTCTCTCGGATAAACGGGTTTCTGAGCAATGAGTTCCGGAGGCAATTCATAATAAAAATCGCTTTTTTTCAATTCGGGCATACGGATCAGTTCTCCTCGTCGAAAAATGTCGGCTGAATTCCGAATGCGCCCATATACGGAATTTTCAAATGCTTATAAGCGTTTGGAGTGGCGATCCTGCCCCGAGGAGTCCTGGCTATGAATCCGAGTTGAATAAGATACGGCTCGTAAACATCCTCTATGGTATTTGTTTCCTCTCCGCTTGCCGCGGCAAGGGTATCCAGTCCTACAGGTCCGCCGTTGAATTTTTCTATAATGGTTTTAAGTATCACCACGTCGGTATTGTCTAATCCGAGTTCGTCCACTTCCAGACTGTTCAAGGCGCTTTTAGCAATATCTATAGTTATGGTCTCGCTGTCGGCAAACTCGGCAAAATCTCTTACTCTTTTCAAAAGTCTGTTGGCTATACGGGGCGTACCTCTGCTGCGTTTGGCTATTTCCCACGCCGCTTCGGGAGTAATGGTTATATTCAATATTCCTGCGGAACGGTTTATGATGATTGAAAGATCTTCGGGCGAATACATTTCGAGACGGCACACCACTCCGAAACGATCCCTCAAAGGAGCGCCGAGCATTCCCGCCTTGGTGGTGGCGCCCACAAGGGTAAAATGCTTCAAAGGCAGTCGCATCGTCCTTGCGCTGGGACCTTTCCCGAGCACCATATCCAGCACGAAATCTTCCATTGCAGGATATAATATCTCCTCTACGCTGTGATTAAGGCGGTGGATCTCATCTACGAACAAAACGTCTCCCTCTTCGAGGTTAGTCAGAATAGCCGCAAGATCGCCGGCTCTCGCTATGGCGGGACCGGAAGTGATTTTTATATTTCCGTTCATTTCGTTGGCGATAATATGGCTCAGGGTGGTTTTACCCAGCCCGGGAGGCCCGTATAACAGAACGTGATCCAGGCTTTCCCCTCTTTTTTTGGCGGAATGCATGAAAACTTTCAGATTGGACTTGACCTTATCCTGTCCGACGTATTCGTCTATGGCTTTAGGCCGTAACAGATTTTCGTTTTCGTCGTTTTCCAGTTTAACGGAAGATATAAGTCTGTCGTCTTCCACTTTCAACCTCCGTTATTATAAATTTCTTAATGCGTTTGCGACCAGTTCTTCGGCGGATTTTGCAAAAGGTTTTGCTTTTTTCACCGCTTCGAAGGCTTCGCTCTGAGTAAAACCGAGACTTCTCAAAGCGCTTACCGCATCGGCAAAATCCTTGTCCACCGTTCCGACGTCCTCGGCAAGCTCCGGTAAAGACTCCAAAAGCTCTTTGCTGTCTGCGTTTATCTCTTCCCGCAACTCGAGAATTATTCTTTCCGCCGTCTTTTTACCTATCCCCTTGACTTTTGACAATGTTTTGATATCCGAGGACATTATGGCTGTCATAAGGGTATTGAGTTCTATCCCCGAAAGAATTCCGAGAGCGGCTTTGGGTCCGACGCCGGAAATTCCTATTAGCTTCAGAAACATGTTTTTTTCTTCTTTGGAATAAAAACCGTATAAAAAAAGTCCGTCTTCACGCACGTTGAGATAGGTATGCAGACAAACGAATTTAGACCCGTTTCTGATTTTTACGTTAGTGGTGTTGCTTACGAAAATTTCGTATCCGATCCCGTTATTTTCCACTACGACGTATCCGTCGCCGAATTCCACCGCTTCCCCTTTTATAAAACCTAACATAATCCCTCCGTACTGTTAAATCCCGAACAAACCGGCAAGTCGATTGGTCTGGGCGTGCGTAAGCGCCACCGCCAAAGCGTCGGCTGCGTCATCCGGTTTCGGCACGTCTTTCAGATTGAGAAAAGTCTTCACCATTTGCTGAATTTGCTTTTTATCCGCTCGGCCGTACCCGGTCATGGCTTGTTTTATCTGTAAAGGCGTATATTCGAACAGATTTTTGCACTTTGCATAAACGGTAAGCAAAATAGCTCCTCTCGCTTCCGCAACCAGAATGGCTGTTTTCTGATTGTTGGTAAAAAACAGTTCCTCTATTGCCACGGCGTCGGGATGGTAGCGGTCGATAAGAATGTCGAATCCTTCGGAAATACGGGCAAGCCTCTGAGGTAAAGACTGATCTTTCGGAGTCTGAATGACCCCGTACTCCAAAGCCTTGTTTCTTCCCGAAGTGTTTTCTATAACGCCGAAACCCACGGTCGCATAGCCGGGGTCTATACCTAAAATTATCATAATAATTATAATACAAGAAAATTAACGATTAGTCAACGTAAATACGTTACAGAACGTCGTAAATAAGTTTTTTAATATCCGAAAAATCGGCGTATCCCCTGTCTTTTGCGGGAACGGAAAGAGAAACGTCGCAAAGTATCGCTCCGCCTTTCCGTAAAACGATTATTCTGTCGGCAAGAGCAAACGCTTCTTCTATATCGTGGGTAACGAACAAGGTAGTTCGCCTGTCGTTTTCGTACAAAGCGTTGAAAACGCCTATTATCCTTTTTTTCAAGGAAACGTCCAACGCCTTGAAAGGTTCGTCCATAAGAAGGATTTCGGACGGATAAGCGAAAGCTCTGGCAAGCGATACTCTCTGCCCCATTCCTCCGCTAAGTTCGGAAGGATATAAATTCCTGCTCTCGCAAAGCTCCACCTTATGCAAAACTTCATCGATGACCGAAGGTATTTTGTCCTTGGGATATACGTTTTTTAAGACGTATTCCACGTTTTTATATACGGTCAGATTGGGCAAAAGCCGTTTATTTTGAAAAATATAGCTGATCCTGTCGCCTGCTTTTTCCACTTTGCCTTGATAATCGGTCAATCCGCTTACAATATTGAGCAAAGTGGTTTTTCCGCACCCGGAGGCGCCGAGTACGGCAAGAATTTTATTTTCCTCTACGTCGAGACTGAAATTTTCGAAAACTATATTATCTCCGTAAGACTTGGACACGGACACTAATTTCATTTCCACCTCACGAAAACTTTTTTCAAAAAGAAAACGGCTAATTCCAACAAATAGCTTAAAATAACCGCCGCTAACGTCCACGCCAGCAATTCCGCTGTTTCCAGATATCCTCTCGCCGTCTGCATGGCTATTCCCATGGAATATCTGGTCTGTGCGATAACTTCGGCGGAAATAACTATTTTTACCGTTAGTCCTATAGCCGATTGCATGCAGTCGAAAACCGCAGGTGCCACTGAAGGAAGATAAAGGGAAAAAATTTTGTCTTTCGCTTTTACTCCGTAAACGTCGCTCATTGCCACGAGATCTTTATCAACGCCGGAAAACGCCGAAAAAAATCCCGAGTACATAATGGGAAAATTTATCAAAAAAGCAACGAAAATCGGACTTGTAGCAGGCTCCATCCATATTACCGTCAATAAAATTACGCTCATGGTAGGCACGGAGCGTACTATTTTGATCACGGGAGAAAGGAATTTGAAAACGGCTTTGTTCAAAGAAACGAGACTCAGAGCCAAAGCGGACAACGCGCCGATGGCAAAACTCGCCAGCGTTCGCAGCAAAGTATTGCCTGCGGCACGGTAAAAAGCCGTGCCGCCGAGCAAACTCCCTAATTTTCTGAAGGTTGCGCCGATAGAAGGAACTATAAGTTCCATATCTACGACTGCGGCGAATATAGCCCATAATGCGACGATAATAGCTATCGCCGCAAACGGGTATATTATATCCGGCAAGACCTTCGACAATTTTTTCTTCATTTACTATATCCGTTCAGATCAGTCTAAAGACACGCCTGCGTAAAAACCGTCGTTAGGCAAAGTGGCTCCGATAAAGTTGGCGTTATAGGAACTCATTATTTCCAGATAGGAAACTATGCTTGCTTTCGCTTCCAAAGCTCCGACGTAGCGAACGTTACATCTTTCGATGACTTCGGCTGAAGCAAAAGTATTGGTGCTGCCGTAATCTTTTAAGACTTTGTTCACCGTCTCCACGTTGGATTTTACCCATTCGGTATTAGCCTCCATTTCGGCAAGAAACGCTTTAAGGAAAGCCGAATGTTCGCTGAAAACTTCGTCGGTCACTATGGTGGAAGCCTGGGGATACCCCTCGTTGCCGGTTAAATTCTCCCATTCCTCCTGGAAGTCTACCAGGATTCTCGCTCCGGCATTGTTGACCGCCATGGTAGCCGCAGGTTCGCCGAGAAGAGCGAATTTCGCCTGTCCGGTCTTGAGTGCCGCAATAGCGTCGCTCCCCTGCGAAATATACGTTATATTTGCGTCCTCTCCGTTTATTCCGTTTTGATTAAGAACGTACTGCAACACGAAATCGGGCGTACCGCCCTGACCGGTGCAAAGTATTTCCTGTCCTCTCAATGCGCTGATAGAAGGTATTTCTTCGGTTCCCACAAGATAAACCAGTCCGAAAATGTTGCTTGCCACTACTTTTATTTTCGCGCCGTTGGAATAGAGTTTAGCTGCGATATTGGTAGGCGCAACGACTATGTCTGCAGAGCCTGTAGTAATTTTAGCAGATATATCCGTAGCACCGGCTACTATTTCATAGTTAACTTTGTACCCGTCGAATTTCGATGAGTTCAGGAGTTTGGCGATAGCCAAAGCAGGTGCGCCGTCTGGAACGGCGACGTTGATTTCCACTGCCGTATCGGTGTTGTCATCGCAGGCTGTAAACAAGAAAAGCGTAGCCGCTATAACCGATAAAACCACAATGATCGTTAATACTTTCTTCATATCAGTCCTCCGAAACTTCGACGGTAGTCAATGCCGATTTTACGTTGACGTTATCCACTCTTCCCAATTTACCCGTAAGAGCGTTTACTCTGTCGTTTTCGCCCTTGACGATCAGGCTTATTGCGGATATTTTATTTTCGGGCATAGGCACGCCCATTCTTCCGACTATTATGTCGGAAAACTCGCTTAAAATCGCTTGCATTTCCTGCACTTCGTGTCTGTCGCCGCTGACGACGATACCCACCACTCCTATTCTTTTCATATCATCACCTCGATATTTTTATTTTGTAACAAAAAAACTCCGGTTATGTCCGGAGTTTCG
>CASDZI010000029.1 GCA_949285605.1 uncultured Christensenella sp. | reverse complement strand
ACTTCGACGTTCAGCCATTCGCACAAGGCGTTGGTCACGCTGGCGCCCACCCCGTGCAATCCCCCTGCAAAACTGTAGTTTTTGTTGTTGAACTTACCGCCTGCGTGCAGTTTGGTAAACACCACTTCCACGGCGGGAATTTTTTCCTCTTTATGAATATCGACGGGAATGCCCCTGCCGTTATCCTCCACGGTAACGGACCCGTCCTCGTTCAAGGTAAGATCGACTTTGTTTGCAAATTTATTGGCGGCTTCGTCGATGGAGTTATCCACGATTTCCCACACAATATGGTGCAGACCGTACGAGGAAGTGTTGCCTATATACATTCCCGGACGTTTTCTGACCGGATCCAACCCCTTGAGTACGGTAATGCTCTCCGCATTATAACGCTCTTTCGCCATATTCCCCTCCGACTATATATTACTGTGAAAATTAAAAAAACCTACAACATATTGTATCATAAATCTCGGTAAATGTCAATTCCGCAATTTTACGAACAAACGGATTTCGGTATGTAAATCCGAACAATAAGGAACCCAAAGGCTATTTTCAATAAAAAACCGACGTGCTTTCACACGTCGGTCGACAGGTTTGTTTTCGGGACCCGGCTTCTGAACGAAAATTATTTCTCGGCGGAAGCCTCTTTAAGGTTCTTTTTGAGGATACGCAGTTGTTTTGCGATTTTTGCAGGAAGTTTGTCTCCGAATTTCTTGAAGTATTCGGTGATGTCTTTAGCTTCCGCTTTCCAGGTAGCTATATCCACGTCGAGAATGGATTTAAGATCGTCGATAGTAAAGTTGTCGAGTCCTTCAAGGTTGATGTCCTCGGGTTTGGGCAGATATCCTATGGGAGTTTCCACGGCGTCCACGGTGCCTTCGCAACGACGGATTATCCAGTCCAGAACTCTCATATTGTCGCCGAAGCCGGGCCATATGAAGTTACCTTTATCGTCGGTACGGAACCAGTTGACGTTGAAGATTTTGGGTTTGTTTTTGATCTTTTTGCCCATATCGAGCCAATGCTGGAAGTAGTCTCCCATATTGTATCCGCAGAAGGGAAGCATTGCCATCGGGTCGTGACGGACTACGCCGACTTTACCTGCCGCCGCAGCGGTGGTCTCGCTCGCCATAATGGCTCCCACGAATACTCCGTGCTCCCAGTCTCTTGCTTCGTAAACCAACGGAGCGGCTTTAGCTCGTCTTCCGCCGAATACGATGGCGCTGACGGGTACTCCCTTCGGATTTTCGAATTCCTTGCTGAGACACGGGCAGTTCTTGGCGGGAGCGGTGAAACGGCTGTTGGGATGAGCGCCTTTGATGACGTTGCCGTTGGCGTCGGTCTTGCCTTCGTACCACTTTTCGCCGGTCCAGTCCTCGGCTTTGACGGGAGCGGGTTCCTTGATGCCTTCCCACCATACCGTCTTGTTCTTGAGATCGAGAGCCACGTTGGTGAATATGGTGTTCCTACGGGTGCTCATAAGGGCGTTGTAGTTGCTCTTCACGTTGGTGCCGGGAGCCACGCCGAAGAATCCGTTTTCGGGGTTTACCGCATACAACATACTGTTGCGACCCTTCCTGATCCATGCGATGTCGTCGCCCACCGTCCATACCTTGTATCCCCGGTCGGCATAGACCTTCGGCGGAATGAGCATTGCGAGGTTGGTCTTTCCGCAAGCGCTGGGGAATGCGGCGGTGATGTATTTGACTTCGCCGTCGGGCTTTTCGATGCCGAGGATGAGCATATGTTCCGCCATCCAGCCCTCTTTCCAGCCCTGATAGGAAGCTATACGAAGAGCAAAGCACTTCTTGCCGAGCAGCACGTTGCCGCCGTAACCGCTGTTGAGAGAATAAATGGTATTGTCTTCGGGGAACTGGCAAATGTATTTGTTTTCGTTGTCCAACGTAACTTTGCTGTGGATACCTCTCACGAAATCGTTGCTGTCGCCCAGTTTGTCGAATACCTTGGGAGAAACTCTCGTCATTATCATCATATTGAGCACGACGTAAATGCTGTCGGTAAGTTCGATCCCGTATTTAGCGAAAGGAGAACCGATCTTGCCCATAGAGAACGGAATAACGTACATCGTCCTGCCTTTCATTGCGCCGTCGGCTATGGCGTCGAGTTTTGCGTAGGCTTCCTTCGGATCCATCCAGTTGTTGGTGGGACCGGCGTTTTCCTGTTCGCGGGAACATATGAAAGTACGGTGTTCCACTCTCGCCACGTCGTCTTTGGCGGTACGGTGATAGAGACAGCCGGGTAAAAGTTTATTGTTGAGTTTGATTATTTCACCGGTAGCGATGGCTTCGCTGACCAGCTCTTTGTACTGTTGTTTGCTTGCGTCGATCCATACCACGTTGTCGGGTTGGAACAGTTCGGTGTATTTCTTTACGAAATCCAACACGTTTTGATTGTTAGTCATCATAAACATAACTCCTTTTCTTTAATATTTTACGGCAAAGGACGGTCCTTAGCCTTAAGTTTCTGCAAAATATTATACCATATATGTTTTACGTTTGCAATACATAATCCCTTTAATTATCCCGTATTTTCCCCTTTTCACACCGCAAAAGCTCATAAAAAAGCGGCTTTACGGAAAGCCGCTTCGGTTTTCGGAGAAAAAATCTCTTTACAGGTTATAACCCAGCTCGAACGCTTTGAAGTTGGCGGGAATGACTTTGGGCTTCTTGGCGAATTTATGCTCTATGACCGCTTTCATAACCTCGGGGGTAAACACTCCGCTTATCTTCGTATAAGCTCCCAGCACCACGATATTTGCGGTCTTGGTGTTTCCGGCTTCCAACGCAAGACGGTTGGCGTCGACGTAATAAGCTTTAACGTCGGTACGGGTGACCTTGTTTTCGATAAGAGAACTGTTCACTATGATACAGCCGCCGGGCTTTACCTTGCTTTCGAATTTAGCAAGACTGGGTTTGTTCATGGCGATAAGAATATCCGGCGAAGCGATGATGGGGCTTGCCACGGGCTTATCGCTGACCACTACGCTGCAGTTGGAGGTGCCGCCTCTCATTTCCGGTCCGTAAGAAGGAAGAAAGGTAACTTCTTTCCCGTCGTGAATGGACGCAAAAGCTATAAACATACCCAAACTCTGTACGCCTTGTCCGCCGAAACCGGCGATGATGATTTTGTTTTCCATATATTATACCTCCTTGAACACGCCGAGCGGATACAGGTTCTGCATATCGGTCTTGACGTATTCCAACGCCTGTTCGGTAGTCATTCCCCAGTTGGTGGGACAGGAAGAAAGTAATTCCACAAAGGAAAATCCTTTCTTCTGAGCCTGATGTTCGAATGCGGTCTTTATCATTTTTTTGGCTTTGCGGACGTTTGCGGGATCGGTCAACGCTCCTCTCGCTATATAGCTCGGTCCGGTAAGAGTCGCTAAAAGCTCACACATTTTGATAGGATGACCGTTAACTTCGGGGTTACGACCGTAAATACAGGTGGTGGCTTTCTGCCCTTCCAACGTGGTGGGAGCCATCTGACCGCCCGTCATACCGTAAATTGCGTTATTTATAAAGATAACGGTTATCTTCTCTCCTCTGGTAGCCGCATGGACGATCTCCGCCATACCGATACTCGCCAGGTCTCCGTCGCCCTGATAAGCGAATACGAATCTGTCGGGAAGAACTCTCTTTATTCCCGTAGCCACGGCGGGAGCTCTGCCGTGAGCCGCTTCCTGCATATCGCAGTTGAAATATTTATATGCGAAAACCGCACATCCTACCGGCGCAACGCCTACCACGTTTCCTTCCGCACCCATTTCTTCCAGCACTTCCGCCACCAGCTTGTGAGCTATGCCGTGAGTGCATCCGGGACAGTAATGAAACGGCGTATCCGTGAGCATTTTACTCTTTTTATATACCACTGCCATCTTATTTGCCCTCCTTCAATACGAATTCCACCAAATCTTCGGGAGTCATGACGTTTCCGCCGCAACGACCGTAGAAGTGGACGGGTTTAAGCATACCCGTAGCGAGTTTTACGTCCTCTATCATCTGTCCCATACTGAGTTCGGTACAGACGAATTCCTTTACGCAATCCTGTTCCGCCACCTTCCTGAAAGCGTCGTAAGGGAACGGATAAAGAGTTATCGGACGGAGCAATCCCACTTTCTTGCCCTGTTCTCTCAGAATATTAACTGCGCTTTTAGCGATACGGGCCACCGTGCCGTAAGCGGAAAGAACTATTTCCGCATCGTCGCAAAGATACTTTTCGTACATAGTCTCGTTGCGAGCCATTTCCGCATAGGTGTCGGCGAGAAGTTTATTGTGGGCTTCCAGTTCGTCCGGCTCGATAAGCAAGGAATTCACTATTTTGCGATCGGCGCCCACCCCGTCTCCGTACGTTGCCCAGCTCTTTCTGGGAAGTTTGCTCAGGTCCTTGAATTCGGGAAGTTCCACCGGTTCCATAATCTGACCGAGCATACCGTCGCCGAGTATCATTACGGGAACGCGGTACTTATCGGCTTTGTCGAAAGCGTCGTACATAATGTTGACACATTCCTGCACGCTTGCGGGTCCGTAAACCAACATATGATAATCGCCGTGTCCGCCACCCTTGGTAGCCTGGAAATAGTCGCTTTGAGCGGGCTGTATACCTCCGAGCCCGGGGCCGCCTCTGACCATATTGACTATAACGCAGGGAAGTCTGGAACAGCAGATATAACTGATACCTTCCTGTTTAAGGCTGATACCGGGGCTGGAGCTGCTGGTCATAGCCCTCGCTCCGGCACCCGCCGCGCCGTAAACCATATTTATAGCAGCTACTTCGCTCTCCGCCTGAACGTAAGTTCCGCCGACTTCGAACAGTCTCCAGCTCATATATTCGGGGATCTCGTTCTGAGGAGTGATGGGATAGCCGAAAAAGGCTCTGCATCCGCCTCGAATAGCCGCTTCCGCAATAGCTTCGTTACCTTTCATAAGTTCTTTCATATCTTTATGACCTCCTTTGTGCCTCGGCACAGAACGGTGAATACCTTATCTTTCCACGCAAATAACGCTGTCGGGACACATAACGGCACAGTTGGCGCAACCGATACACTGACTCATATCGGATACCTGCAAAACGAAATATCCGTTACGGTTGGTTTCGGTTTCGCTGAGTGCGAGAATTTTTTTCGGGCAGCTCATAACGCAAAGTCCGCAGCCCTTACACCTTTCTTTTTCTATAGTGATTTTTGCCATACGGTTCTCCTCGTTTCCTTTGACGAACTGTCAATCGGGAACTAAAAAAATTATCTTTCACTAAATTATATATAAAAAAAATCGTTTAGTAAAGCATATTGTTTTATTTTTCCTTAATATCCGCAAATAAAAACCCGAAATTTTTTTAGAATAATTTTACCGATACCTACACAATCTACCGATAAGGAGAAAATCAATATGATAGGTTCGATAATTTTGGTAATACTGGGAGTAATGGCTCTCATAGGAATAGGCAGTATCGCCGTCAAAGACTTCGACGTCCCCGCTCTTGCGTTGGTACTGGTGTTTGCGGCGGTGGTGGGACTGAACTTCGTCCCGGTAATGAATATCGGAAATTTCTATTTCCGTCTCGGGACGGCGCTCTTCTTCCTTATGACGACGCTTTTATGGTTGTTCAAAGGAAAAATGTCCAACCGCCTTATCTGCCTGCTCATAACGGTAATACTTTCAGGGCTTTTGTACGGAGCGACGAGACTCAGTCTTTACTTCGGCAACGCCTTCTGGGGCGGCGTGAACGTATTCTATGCGCTTATTGTCGGCTTCCTCGCTTTCGTATTCACGAGAAACGCAAAGTACGGATTCATAGCAGGCGTGCTGAGCGTGATGACGGCGACCCTTCTTACTCAGATAGGCGGTCGCATAGACTTGGACGCCGCCTATTCCTGGAGTATAGTGGCGGGTGCGCTTGCGGTGGTCTTGTACGCCGTCGTAGCCAAACTCATGCCTTCCCGGCCCAACAAAATGAGCTATTACTTCGAAACCGGCAGAATGCTCGACGACAATAAATAATCCGCTCGCCGATTCCGCCCTATGACGTGAAAACCGCCGATTTACGGCGGTTTTTTCTTTTTTGCGTGGGTAAAAAATTTTTCGAACAAGCCCGGGGTAAAAAAGGATACCTTTCCGGCAAAGGGCTCATCGCAAGACTTACTCTTCCCTTTGTTCCATATACTCCTCGGCGTAGGAAAGCAGTTTTGCGGCAATGATGCGGGACCCGGACTCGTCTATCCTGGGAACTTCCACTAAATCCGTATCTTTTTTTATATTTTCCTCTCCGCCGTCGGTAATGACGGTTTCCGCTGAATCGGGACTCCCGGTCTCCCTCAGTCCGTCCAGAAACTTCTTGACTGCGGCGTTGAGCTTTTCGATACCGTCGACTTTGGTCACGTTTTCGGTGGCGAGATACTCTAAATTTTCCTCCTCCACCTTGCCGTTGGGAAGCAGCGCTATGACGGGTTTTTTCTTGACCAGGCTTTCTGCGAGCAACATCGTGGTGGGACGGGCAATGACCAGATCGCAGGCGTTGAGGGCGGCGTTGACGTCCACGCCTTCGTTGTATGCGTTGAACCCGAGATTCCTCGCCGCATTCAGAAAAGTTCGGTTTTTACCGCAAGCCACTATGTAATCGACGTCAAAATCCCCCTCTTTGAGCTTTTCGACGACCTTTATGAACCGTCCGTCGCCCAACGCCGAAGCGCTCACCAAAATAACGGGTTTATGCCCGTCGAGAGCGAATTTTTTCAACGCCTCTTCCCTGTCGTTCTTTTCGAAAAACTCCCTCGCCACGGGAATGGATACTATGGATATCTTGTCGTCGGGAATGCCGCATTCGGCAAGGTCGTTACGCATATCGAAATTGTCCACGAAATAATAATCCACGCTCCTCTGTATAAGCCTTTTATCCAGGACGAATTCTTCGGAAATAACCACCGTCTTGACGTTTTTTCCGTATTTGTCGAGAGAAGCGAGCACGTCGGCAAGCAGAGCGTAATTCGTGACCGCCACCACCCCGGGATTGTATCTTTCCAGAGCGTTCAGAATGTGCCTTTGCAACGGACTTCTGGGATTGAATATCGTCTTCTGCGACGGGGTCCTGCGAGAATTTATCGACCCTATGGCAAGCCGTTTATTCCTTATAAGGTATCTCATTTTGCTCTCTTCGGGTATCAGTTTATCGACTATTCCGTTGAGGATATGATTTTCGAGTTCCTTTTTAGTGACGATGACTCCCACCGCCGACGGGTCGCTCCGTAATTCCTTCAGGATGTTTTCCGCCACCGCAGTATTATATCTACCCGTAAAAAACAACACGGTTTTTTTCTTTAACATAACTGACCTCCGTTACTTTAACTTTATTCTGAGCATATCGTTTTCTTTCAACGGAAAAGGACACGGGATATATACCCTCTGCTGAACTATTTTGCAATCGTCGATAAGCTCGCCGTTCTCGGCGGTAATACTTTCCACGGGCAATTCTCCTCTCCCGTTAACCGATACCGCTTCAAGCACCTCCCCTTTACGGAACCTGTTCCGCATTTCCGCAAAAACCACCTTCCTGTCCTCGTCGTAGGAAAGCACCTTTGCGGCGAAAGCGTACTCGTTGAAAGGCTTGCTCGTTTCCAGGCACTGTTCGGGTTTCCCGAAGAAAAACCCCGAGGTATACTCCCTATGATTCACCTTGAAAAGCTCTTCGTTCAGTTTCTCGTCGTACGGTCTGCCGGCATAGTAATCGTCTATACGCTTTCTGTACGCCGCAGTCACGCACCCGACGTAATAAGGGGACTTCATCCTGCCCTCGATTTTTAGCGAAGTTACTCCCGATTCAATTATCTTGTCGAGGAAAGGCATTGCATTGAGATCCTTGGAATTGAGAACGTAACTGCCCCGTTCGTCCTCTTCGAGGGTAAGAGGCGCGCCTTTACGGGACTTCTCGGTAAGAAGATACTCCCACCTGCACGCCTGGACGCATTCTCCCCGGTTGCTGTCCCTGTCGGTGAGATAAGTGGAAATAAGGCACCTGCCGCTGTAGGAAATGCACATCGCCCCGTGGATAAAAACTTCCAGCTCGGCACTTCCGTTCAGATATTCGGCTGTTTCGGCGATGTCTTTCAAGGAATTTTCCCGTGCCAGAACTATCCTTTTGACGCCGCAGTCCCGCCAGAAAGCGGCGGCGTATTTATTGGTGGTGTTGGCTTGAGTGGACAAATGAATGTCGAGGTCGCTCCTTTTCCTCACGAAATCGATGACGCCCGGGTCGCTTACGATAAGTCCGTCGGGTCTTATCGAGGAGAGAAAATCGACGTAGGCAGCCAAATGTCCGAAATCGGCGTTGCTTGCGAAAATATTGACCGCAACGTAAACTTTTTTTCCAAGAGAATGCACTTCCTTGACCGCCTGCAAAAGTTCATCGTCGGTAAAATTGGCGGCAAACGACCTCAGCCCGAAATTTTTTCCGGCAAGATAGACCGCATCCGCTCCGAAATGCAACGCCGTACGCAATTTTTCGAAATCTCCCGCCGGGGAAAGAAGTTCGACTTTCTTCATTTTTTCTCCTTGACAGCCACCGCCACCCCGTCCTCTATGGCGAATATTTCCGTTCGGAAATCCTCGTCGGAAGTGAGTTTTCGCAAAAATTCTTCCATATTTCTGACAATTGTGCGGTGTTTATGTTCGTTATAACCGGAATTTACTTTCCCGTGAAAACTTACGTCGTCCGCAAACAATACGCCTCCGTCTCTCATCATAGGCTTCAGCGTCCCGAACAGTTCGGCGTAATGAGCTTTCGGTCCGTCCAGTATTATCAGATCGTAACGGTTGGACTCCATATATCTCAGACACTCCGCACAATCGCCTTCGATGACTTCCGCCCTCTCGGAAAATCCCGCTTTGCGGAAATTTTCTCTCGCCCTTTCGGCTAAATCGGGGTCTATTTCCACGGTGGTGAGCCGTCCTTCACAAGCCGAAAGCGCCGTAAGTCCGCTTATGCCTATGCACGTCCCTATCTCCAGTATCCTTTCGGGACGGAGTTTTTTTACGGTTTCGGCGAGCAGTAAAGCCGTTTCCTTCCGCATAACGGGTAAACGCTCCTTCTCTGCCTCCGCCCTTAGCCTTGCGACGATCTCCTCCGTCATCCTTACCTTCGTAAACCAAATATTTATTTTCAGTTCATGATAATAGGTATTATCATGGGACGCTTTTTCAGCTTTGCCTGAAGCTTCTTGGCGAGCATTTTCCGCAAAAACTGTTTGCTGCCGTTGAGGTCCATTTCGTTGAACGTACCCCTGACGAGTTCGGCGTTTATGTCCTCTTTCAGCTCTTCGCTGAACGCTTCGTTGACGTTGATTCCCCTGGTTATTATTATCGGAGCGATGGGCTGGTTGTCGTCGTCGAACTCGATACTGACTATGGCTATCAGGAATCCGTCCACCCCCAGTAATTTACGGTCTCGCAAAAGCATTTCGCTGTTCTCCGCCATTATGCTGCCGTCCAGCATCGTGGAGCCTGCGGGGACGTTGTTGCCTTTTCTTAAGCCGCTTTTGTCGACTTCGATGACGTTGCCGAGTTCGGGAATGACTATGTTGGCCTCGGGTATCCCCATGGTCATAGCCAGATCCTTGTGCATTTTCAAATGACGGTATTCCCCGTGGATAGGCATAAAATATTTAGGACGGAGCAGACTGAACATAAGTTTCAGCTCCTCCTTGCAGGCGTGACCCGAAACGTGAATTTCGCTCAATGCCTGGTAAACAACCGTCGCCCCTTTCTGACAAAGCTTGTTAATGACGTTATAGATAAGTCTTTCGTTGCCGGGTATGGGCGAGGAACTCAGTATCACCGTGTCGAGATCGGATATTATGACTTTCTTGAAGTCGTCGTTACTCATTCGGGTAAGGGCACTCATGGGTTCGCCTTGCGTGCCGGTGGAAATTATGCACACTCTGTCGTAAGGGATCTTGTTGATCTTCTCTATATCGACCACCTTGTCGTCGTCGTAGGAAAGTTCTCCGAGTTGCTTGGCTATCTCGGCGATTTTTATCATGCTCCTGCCCGAGAAGGCTATTTTTCTGTTGTGACGCACGGCGCAGTCTATGATTTGCTGGACTCGGTGAATGTTGCTGGCGAAAGTCGCTACTATTATCCTCTTGTCCCTGTTCTGATCGAATTGAAATTCCAGCGCCTTATAGACGTTTCTTTCGCTCATCGAATAACCGCTCCGCTCCACGTTGGTGCTGTCCATCATCAGTAAAAGCACCCCTTTGGCTCCTATTTCGGAAATTCTGGCAAGGTCGGTGCGGTTGCCGTCGATGGGGGTATGGTCTATCTTGAAATCCCCCGTCATAAAAATAACTCCCTTCGGGGTGGTTATGCTCAAAGCGTAAGACCCGGCTATGGAATGGGTCACCCTGACGAATTCCACCGTGAATTTTCCTGCGTTGACGTTTTCCCTGTCCTTGACGGCTCTGAGTTTCGCCGAACGGATCTTCGCTTCGCTCAGTTTTTCGTTGAGAAGTCCCAAAGCCAGCGGACTGCCGTAAACGGGTACGTCCACGTCTTTTAAGAAAAACGGTATCGCCCCTATGTGATCCTCGTGTCCGTGCGTTATGAACAAGGCTCTCACCTTGGAAGCGTTGTTTTTCAGATATGTGTAGTCGGGTATAACGTAGTCTATCCCCGGGGTCTCTTCGGGATTGGGGAAGCTGAGCCCTGCGTCCACGACTATGATGTCGTCGCCGTATTCGATAAAAGTCATATTTTTACCGATTTCCCCTATTCCGCCGAGAAAGCCGATTTTAATTCTTTTAGCCAAAATATGCACCTCTTTTTTTATATTCTTCCGACGTCTTAAATGAAATCCGTCGGTGTAATTTTTTCCAGTTAACAATTATACAATAAATTTTTAACAATAACAAGGGATTTTTATCCCCGTTTCCGCCCGAAAATCCCTTTCGGAATAATTCCGTCGCTTTTTAACAACCTAATATCACACGGAGGGATTCAATGAAAGCAGTAATTTTGGCAGGCGGCAAAGGCACTCGCCTTATGCCTCTTACGGGAAGTATCCCCAAACCGATGATAAAACTTATCGACAAGCCCGTAATGGAGTATATTATTGAACTTCTGAAAAAACACGGTTTTACCGAAATTGCGGTGACGCTGGGGTATCTCCCGGACTGCATAATAGATTATTTCGGAGACGGAAGCCGCTTCGGCGTAGAACTGACTTATTTTATCGAAGATACGCCTTTGGGTACCGCAGGAAGCGTGAAAGAGTGCCAAAACTTCTTGAGCGACGACTTTCTGGTAATAAGCGGAGACTGCTTTACCGAAATAAATCTGACCGACGCGGTAAAGTTCCACTTCGACAGAAAAAGTATCTTTACCGTGATATGTCAACCGCACCCCCGCCCCGTGGGACTGGGGGTACTGAAGACGGACTCCTTCGGCGTTATCACGGAATTCATCGAAAAGCCCGAAGATCCCGTCCCCTCTCTCGTAAACACGGGAATATATATCGTCAACAAAAAGGTACTTGACCGCATCCCGAGAGGATATTACGACTTCGGCAAGCAGCTCTTGCCTTCGATGACGGGAGAAATTTACGCTTATGCCGATTATTCTTACTGGTCGGACATAGGCACGCTGGTCAGCTACTACGAAACCAACTGCGTGCTGGCTAAAAAATACTCGGAAAAAATAGGAGAAAACGTCGTATGAAAATGAACGAAATGAAGAAAAAAGCACAAAAACAGTTCAAAAAAATCGTCGATAAAATCAAATCGAAATAAATAAACGCCGATTTTAAGCAGCAACGGGGAGACGTCTTTTCAGAATTTCGCTTAAAGCCAAACCGAAAGCGAGGGAAAGGACGTCTTTTACCAGATACGGAGCCGACGCCAGCAAAAACGCCTGTAAAAATCCGTTGCCCGACTGGAAGGAAAACCACCACACCCCCAAAACGTGGCAAACGGTCAAGCCGACTAAAGAGGTAAGGAAAGTCAATGCAAGATCAAGGGCTTTGCTCTTGGTGCGATAGCGGACGGCGCAGGAAATGCACAACGGCACGAAACCGACGAGAAAGCCCGCCGTAAGTCCCGTCAATGCGCTCAATCCCCCTTGAAAATTAGCGAAAACCGGTACCCCCGTCGCTCCGAGCAGCAGGAATACGAACAGAGCCGCCACCCCTGTGAAGGAAGCGAAAAACCCTGCGAAAGATATGGCGAAAGTCTGCATGGTAACGGGGATCCCCGACGGAAGAGGAAATGCGAGCTGGCTCATCACGCAGATGAGCGCCGCCAAAACGGCGCAACGTACTATTTTGGAAGTGCGGATACGTTTTTCTTTCCGTCGGCTTCTTTCCGAGCAGGAACGTCCCTTCAGCGCTTGCTTTTCTTCCATATTATCTCTCCTCCCGAACGCAAAACGGTTTCCCCCCGTTCGGATAGCGTGACAAGCTCCCCTCTCGGAGAAATTCCCGTCACGGTAACGGTTTCGCTCCTTCCGTCGTCGCTGTAGATCACCTCTTCCCCGATAAGCACGGATAAAGAGGCATATTCCGCCATGACCGCTTCCGACGGTTCTTTTTCGCAAACCGAACGAAGTTCGGCGCTCACGCTCCCCACCAAGGCTTCGAAAAAATCCTTCTGAGGTTTTTTATCGAAAAGAAATCCCGCTACGTCCGGATAGCCGCCGTCCTCGGACGGATAAAGATTTATCCCTATCCCCACGAGGGCAAATCTCTCCTCGCCGCAGATTTTGCTCTCGGTCAATATTCCGCAGACCTTCTTTCCGTCGAGATAAAGGTCGTTCACCCACTTTATCCGGCATTGCACCCCCGTGACGCTTTTTATCCCTCTGCACGCCGCTACTGCGGCGTAAGGCGTAAGCAGAAGATAATCGACCGGGCTCTTTACTATAACGGTGAAATATATCCCCCCTTCGGGAGAATAAAAACTTCTGCCCTTGCTGCCTTTGCCCAAATACTGCCTGTCGGCGGCTATTACCGTCCAGTTTCCGACGCTGTCGGCTACCGCTTTGGCTTCCTCGTTGGTGGAAAGGGTTTCTTTTAACCGTATTATGGCGATTTTATCGATTTTTTTATCCATTTCAGTATATTTTACTATTTCCCTACGGCTTTTGTCAAACGTAAACGCCGTGGACGGACGGCAAAAAAACTTCGTTTTATGAAAAAGGTGCGTTTTTTTTACTACGCACCTTTATTCGGTTTTATTCTTGATCGCTCTGTTCCTTTTCCGCAGCCGTAACGGCGGAAGAGGTCTTGCCCGTCAATTTGTCCTTAATCTCCTCTATGCTGACTTTGATGTCGGCGATGAGTTTGAGCTTTTCGGCAAGAGCGTCGATGGTGGTCTGGTATTTTTCCTCCCTGGTTTTACTGTCCTTGATCTGGATAAAGAACAGACAAACGAACAGGATCGCCCAGATCCCCGACTCGGTTGCCATCTGAATGATGTTTTCCCACATAAAATTTTCTCCCTCTTAAATGATTCCGTTGGCTATGGCGTCCTGCCATTCGGCAAGGGTACGCTGACGGTTCTTTTCGTAATCGGCTTCCAGTTCCGCCATTTTTTTGTTGAATTCGTAGACTTCCTTCCGTGCCTTCATTTCCTCTTCCCGAAGAGAAGCGAGTTTTTTCTCGTAATCCGCCGCCTTTTGGATCTCGTAATCCCTTAAAGCGTTCAGACGGGCGTTTTCCACTATCTCCATTTCCGTCCTTATGCTCTCGGTAAGAAGCTCCTTTTCCCTCTCTATCGCCGCTTTCTGCGTTTCGTAAGAACTCGCCGCCGAAGCGTTCAGCCCCTCGAAGATGCTCGACCTCGCTATACCCTGTCTGACAGCGGAATCGGCTATTTTTTCCACGTTGGAAACGTAATCGGCTTGGTTCCGCAATGCGTCTTTTTCGGCTTGGTAATAGGTCTTGAGCAGATCTTCGTTCAGAGAATTCAGCTTCTTTTGCGTGTCGAGTTCGGTACTCGCCACGTTGGACCGGAAGGTGTTTTCGGCGTATTCCGCCGCCCTTTCCTGCAACACTGCGTCGGGAACGTCCTCCCTTTCGATATAGTTTATGGCGTTGTCCGCCAACTCGGGAACTTCGGAAGCTTTCAGTCCGGAAGCGGAATACACCCCCTGCGAAACGAGTTTTTCCTTCGCCGCGTCGTTCGTGGCGGAGACGCTTACCTTTTTAAGGGCGTCCGCCACGGTTTTCACTGCCTTGCTCATACCCCCTCCTTGGCTATCAATGCGTCTATCTTTGCGTTAAGTTTCATTATGCGGACGATCAGTTCGTCGAGTTTATCAATTATTTCGTTCATTGGGGTTCCTCCTTATAAAATCGAATTCCAGCAGCAAGCCGTTCACCGCAAAATCGTTTTCGCTCGTGCTTATCTCTATGCCGGCTTTGTCTGCGTACCGGTTCACGGGGATCATCTGCGCCGAAGTCGAACCCGACAACGTATAAACGTACTCCTTGTCCAGCTTGGCTGTCACCGTGACGTCGGAAGATACGTTGATGAAAATCCTCTTCAGCACCTTGTTCTGATAAAGATTTTCGAAATCGGTATAGGGGCTGCGCCACAATTTTCTCAACGGGGTATCGAAGAGTTTTCCGCTGTCGTCCACCACGCCTATGTTGAAACCTCTGTATACGTTATCGAATATCACGAACATTTCGTTGGTGCCTTCCACGCTTACCGGCATAAAGAACCCTATGTCCGCCCCTCGGAAAATACTTATCGCCTCGGTGTCCGTATCGTAGATTATCATACCGTTTTTTACGTTGTAATCGAGCATTTCGTCTCCGATGACGTATTCGTCCCGTTTCAGAATGACCGAAACGTAATACTTGTTGTCGAAGAAGCTTGCGCTGCAACTCGCCTTGCTTTCGATGAGCGGAACGACGCCTTTCAGAATTTTTTTACAGTTATATCCGTCGAAGGAATAAAATCCGTCCTCGGCAAGAAAGATTATCCTGTCGTTGCACGCCGCCACGCTGTCGGAGTAGATCAGGTTGTTGGTTTGAAAGACTTTGGTAAGGATATAGTCCTCCTGCGCCACGAAAGCCGACAGACGGTGTATGGCGTATTCCCGAAAGATATATAAATTACCGTTGAAGCTGACCACGTTCCCCACGGCGCCGCCCTCGTCGGGGAAGGAAATATATCCCCCTTCGGTGAGGGACACGTTCCAGTTGGCGGGGTCGAGGTCGTCGCTGAAGTACAATCGGTTTTCTCCTTCGCTGACCGTACCGTAAACCCTCTCGTTATGGATACAGGCGTGGGTAAGACGAGGTGCGGATTCGATTTTTGTAAACGTACTTCCGTCGAAAATATACGACTGTCCGTCGTCGCATATTATCAGTAAACAATCCTCTCCTTCGTAGTTGTAGTTGAGAAAAATGACGTTGTGATCGGCGAAAGTTATGTCGGAATAGGTAAATCCGAGGTCGGTAAGACGGGCGTAATAAAGTTTTTTGTTTTGCATGACCGCCACTATCATATCGTCCCTCGAAGAGGTGGTCTTGTCGTATCTGCGGTAAATACACGCCCTGACAGGTCGGCTGCCCACGCTGATTGCGTTGGGGAGATATTCGCCGTTGACGGTGGCTAAACTTATCCCCGCCCCTCCTTTCAGAACGCCGTTTTCTATCGTGACGTTGTAAGCGTACCTCGCCCAGCTCAGAGGCAGGGAATTTTCTTCGCTGTAAGCGTCTATTCCGGCAAATTTGTTGACGGGATAGGTGTATCTGACCACCGACGGCCGAACGTCGTTTCTGAAATAGCTTCTCATAAAAATCTCCTGTATTTCAATTTAACGTAACCTCTTTTCCTGGTGAGGTTCAGAAGAGAATTGTCGTAACGGTTTTTGTAGAACACCGCTTCGTCGATGAGTCCGCTCCGATAAAAATATTCGCTCGCCACTCCCACCGCCAAAACCGCAGGGGTAAAAGCCGGCGGAAGATCGAGTTCGTCCTCCAAAGTCGGTTCTTCGGGGTGATAGACGTAACTCACTTCCACCTCCCCTTCGACGTCCGCCGCAAGGAACAACGGATACAAAGTAAACGGAACGACGGTTTCGTGTTTTTTGATTTTCATCACGTCCTTGACGTCTTTGGAAAAATCAGAGTAATATATCCGTCCGTCGGTCACGTAAAGCTTCTCTTTGTGCTTCAAGTGAACGTATTCCTCGCAAAGTTCGGCGTAGATCATTTTTCCGCAGGAAATGAGCTTTTCGGTTTTTGCCTCGGGCTGATCGAAATCGATGTCGCCGTCGCCGATAATTTCCGCTGCCTTAACGAGTATGTCTTTTAAGATCATTTTCCCTCCTTAAATGTTTCGGAGGCGGAAAATGCGGGATAATTCGTTTTCAACGTCGTCTCGCCTCTTTTTTTCAATATTTCTCTCCAGTTCTTCGTTGCTTTTTTCTATGTCTTCCAGCACCCTTTCCGCATTCTCTATGCGGGTGTAACGCACTCTTTCCAACGCCCGTTGGTCGAGATTTTCGTAAGGAAGCACCAGCACGGTCTTTCCCTCGGCCTCCACTTCGAATTTCTGATTTTCGGTATTGAAAACCGTGTCGTACCGAGGATCGATGTCTTTTATCCCGGCGGCGATGTCGTACAGATCGTTAATAATTTTTATTCGCATTTTCCCCTCCGCAAGGGGGCGTCCCCCCCCTTATCCGATTAAGAAGCGCTCAACGTGAGTTTTGCCTGTCCGATGGGACGGACGCAAATGAGGTTGGCGTATTTTACCAGCGTTGCGCCGTAGGCTGCCTTGTTGTCCAGCTGACGCAGTATCCTGCCGCCGTCGCCCTCTATCCAGCTCCAATCCCCCAGCTGCTGAAGTTTGAAGTCGTCGGTGTTGACGAAATGTACGGTCTTTTCGGGTACGAAACGGTCCGCATAGAACGGGATACCGTTGTAGCTCATGGTCTTGAAACCGCCGTCGAGGTTCATGTAATCGACGTTCATTCTGCCGGACTGCAAACTGGTAAGATACTTCCTGCGCATATCGTAACCGGCTATGATAAGATTGATGTTGCCGCCGCTGCGTTCTTCGATGTCGTCGAGCGTTTCCTGTATGACGTCCCCGGTAAAACTCGTTACCGTCTTGGTGGAAGGCATAAGATAACTCAACGCACTGCGGACGTTTCCGTATAAGGAAACGATTTCCGAAGAGGAAGCATACAGGTAAGGCAATCCGTACAGCTCGTTTCCGTAACTTCCCTGTAGGCTGAGTACGTTCCCCGCGGTAAGATCGGACACTGTCCCCGTCACCTTGACGGTCTTAGCTCCTCGGTCGACGTAGGTTATCCTGTGTCCGGCGCTGACTACCGATTTGGATTTTACCACGTCGACTATCATTCCTTCGATTACGTTTTTCACGCTGTCGAGATAGATGG
>CASDZI010000028.1 GCA_949285605.1 uncultured Christensenella sp. | reverse complement strand
TCCTCCAGTTGTTTTTTTGTTTCAATTTAATTATACAACAGATTCATATGAACTTCTTTTTTTGTTCTCAAAGTGTTGCACTTGAAAGTATAATTCACCTTTCATAAAAAAAGCCGCTCCCTGTTAGGAGCGGCTTTTGATTGTATTGAAAAAACTCAGTTCTGTTCGTCATCGTCCATTCCCTTGGAAAGTTTGCGTTGTTCGTCGATAAATTTTTCTGCGTCTGCGCTTCTGTCGGTAACCGTCGGTCTCTCCGAGCGGGCTTCGTGCACCACCACTTGCGTAAAGGGAATGTTGATACCGTTTCTGTCGAACAACAGTTTCAGCTGTCTGTTCATATCCCTTTCCACCTGATATTTCTGCGTCTCGGGGCACTTTGCGGTAAACCGTAACGTCACCCCCGACGCCCCCAGTTTGGACACACCCATATAGAACGGACCTTCGGCTATGTCGGGTATATTCTTTCTCAAGGAGTCGAGATTGTCTTTAACGACGAGTTCCACCCTTTCCAGCGATTCCGAGTATTCTATATCCACTTCGGAAATAGCCAGCGAAAGTTGACTGGTCATGTTTACCAGAGTCCTTATATCGGAATTGTTGACTACTTTGACGTCTCCTCCGGCGTCCTCTATCTGCGTGGTCCTTATACCTATTTCCTTTACCGTACCTCGGAACCCGTCCACGACGATTATGTCCCCTACCTCGAAAACGTGTTCGAAGACGATAAACAATCCGGCTATTATATCTTCGATAAGCGGTTGCGCTCCGAGACCCACTATGAGGCTCAATATCCCCACCCCTGCGAGAAGAGCGGCGGTGTTTACGCCCCAGGCGCTCAGTATCGCAAATATCAATGCGATGACCGCTATGTATTTTATGAAACTGCACAGAAGATCCACCAGCGCCTTGCCTTTTTTCAATCTTTTTGCCACCTGTTTGAGGATTAGTCTGACCAGATAGGATACCGCCGGCAAAAATATCGCATAACCTAACGACCTCAGCCAGACGTTTACTCCGTCTTTATCGAGGAAAATGTTTATCCCCCGATAAAAGGCGTTTTCCGCACCGAATATCTGTTTGCCCGCAATGAGAAACAGGAAATAAACCAAAGCTATAGCCGCACAGAGCGTCTTGATAACAATGACGGGTAAGTTGTTTTTCAATTCTGTTTTTTTCATAATATTCTCCTGTTTTTTTATCTCGTTACCGACGTTTCCAAGAAAAACGTCCGGGTAGCTATCCCGTATGCTCTGTCATTTATGACGACGAACAACCGTACGGAGTATTCCGTCTGAGACGAAACGTAATTACACGGTACCGATTGCGAAGGCACGGCGATGAAATTTTCCAACGTCGTACTTACCGTTTCCGACGACTCGAGCTGCGTTGCGGAATAGAAAATATTTTCTCCTGTGGGTAACTTATCGGCGTCGAGGACCGTTATTTCGAAAATCGCACTGTTTTCTCCGTCAAAAGATAATTTTATATCGAATTCAGGGTATACCGAGGGTTCGCCTCCGTCTATGACGATACGGGCTTTTTCCAGTACGGTATCGACGCCCGAGGAATCGACGGTATGAAGCGTAAGCGTATAAATTTCTCCTGCAAGGGCGAAATCGGTAAAAATATCGCATCGGTTGACAAAGGTCCCTTCGTCGTAATACGTTTCGACGGGAAGAGAATATCCGTTTTCCGATTCGCAGACGACGTATTCTGAAGAAGATCCGCTCCCATCCAGGTAAAGAATTTCGGCATAGTTGACTTCGTTGTCTTCCCGTCTCTCCAAAACGTACGTCGTACTGCCTCCGTCCGTTACGGAAGATACCGCCGTGACGAAATCAAAGAAGCTCGCCGTACGTATTTCGGCGGAATAGACCGCTGCGTCGTCCCCCGTTCTTTTCACCCTGACGGTATAAGAGACGTTTGACGTACACCCGTCGAATACAGCCCCTATCCGGTCGTTATCGGCATTTATCTCCGCAGACGAAGAGTCCGTGACCGCTCCGTCACGTTCAAGTTCTACGGTAAAAGTCGACACCGATGAACGAAGTACGTTGTAATATACCGCTATGGTCTGTTGCGCAATTTCCATTCCGTCCTCCTCGATGAGGACGTCGTTGGTGGTAAAAACGGTTTTTAACAACGTCTCTTCCGCCGTCGGATCTTTTACTTCCAACAGATAATCGGTCTCCGCACTCAAGCCTTCCAGCGTCAAAACGGCGTTACTTTCGGTAAGTTCGTTCCCGAGAAGTTCTCCGTCGAGATATACCTTCAAAGGACTATCCGGGAAAAGGACGGGATCAAAGGAAAACTTCGCCTGTTCCGCATTGACGTGTTCGGTTTTGTAATCCAGGTAATTCCCTGTATCGAGAGTGCGCAGGAAGAGTATCTCGCCGTCGGAGGGATCGACTACTCTCACTTCGTAAAACGTGTTTGCCGAAAGATCTTCCGCCGCTATTATCCTCATCGATGCGTTCAGAGCGTTTTCCTTCAACGCTTTGTCGAAATAAATTTCGAGATCGTCCTTCCACTCATCGGTTTCGGCAAAACGCAAAAACAATACCTTGCCCTTGACTTTCTCTTCTTCGGTAAACAATCGCTGAAGATATTTTTCGGTGCGGTAACTGCCGGAATAGCGGATCTGCCCGTCTTTGTCTTTGACTTCCAAGCGGTATTCGGTGTCCGGATCCAACAAAGGGAAATAAAGCTCGGAAGATCCCTTTCCTGCTTCGATCTTGCGGAAATAAACTTCTTCCTCCGAGGAAAGAACCGCCGTCAAAACGGTATTCGACGTGTTTTCTATCCCTAACTCTATAAAAAGGCTACCCGAAGTAGCGGTAAACGATTTTACGGTGATTTCGATGACTGCCATCAGCACCACCGCCGCAACTATGACCGCAGCTCCCGCTACCGTCCCTACCGCAGTAATAATTCCGCTGCCGAGTAAGCTCTTCTTCAGCTTTTCGCTCTTTGTCCTGTTCCCGTTCAAAGGCTCCGCACCTTCCGTTTCGGTGCGGAATTCCTCGGAAACAAAGTTCTCGACGGCAAAGAATCTCTCTTCCGAGCGGTTATATTCGTTCGGACGGTAGACCTCGGGATACTTGCGGTATTCTTCGGGTCTGTGGCTTTCCTGCATCCCCTCTCTCCCAGAGCTGTTTCAGCACGATTATTTCTTTACGGCAGTTCTCGGTCATCCGAGTATCGTTACCGTTCCGTCCTCGGACACTCTCAGTCTGTCTCCGGTGCTGACCGTTTCCAAAAATTCCTTTCCAAGTTTATCCACTGCTATGACGTCGCTGTTTTCCCAAATCCTTGCCAATACTATTCCGCTCGCCGCAAGGGAATCTATATGTTCGGAAAACAGGAAACAGGCGGGATTTATTTTCATCGAACAGACGGTCTGGATGACCAGTCCTCCCGTGGTGGAACCTATGGTTATCGGCAGGCATAACGCCTTCCCGGTGATATTGAGCCCGTATATATCCGGGTTGTTCTGATCGGAAACGGTAACTTCTTTCTTATTTGCCATTGCGCTCTTCTGAAAAGTGGCGAGAGTGTTGACTCCCGCTCTCGAAACCACCGCTTCCCCTTCCCAGTTGCCGCCGGCTATAACTCTGCCCTGAAAAGTTTTCATCTCGAAACCTCCCCGCTGATTATTTTCAGAATATCCTTGTCTTTGTAATACCTCGAAAGCGAATACGTGCGCAGCTTATTGCTGTTTGTTGCTATCGCCGTGGCTTTGGTCAAAGGATTGTTGGTGTACATCAGAGGACAAATACTCGTGATCTTTGTCCCGGTAAGCATTAAATCCTCGTATAACGTGGCGTTTTCGCCGACGAACTTTTTCACGACGTACGGACTGGCGCACAGTACGGTCCTGACGGCGGTTTTCTTCCGTCCCGCACTTCGGACTACGCCTATTATTTCCGCCGCCCACCTCACCAGCTGCGTATAGGTCAGGTGCGGACATCCGATGAATACGAGTTTTGCTTTCCCTCCCTCTTTCCACATAACGGGGTACGACGCATATATCCTTTCCAGTTCGACGTCGTCGATAACGTAGGTTTTGGCGTCGTCTTTTATGAGCTTTTCGCCCGACTCTTTGGCCTCGGGAGTCAACTTGTCTATATGATAAAGCCCCACGGCGCCGTTGGACGCCGTAGCCGCTCCGAAATCCTTGAGATAAGCCGCGGCTTCCTCGTTAAGATCGGTGCCTATCCATTTATCCAGTCCGTAAACGTAAGGCACGTCTTCCATGACCTTCATACCTACGGCGCTGCCGAGTATCTGCGCTTCGGGTTTTACCGAGGTTTCTACGTAAACTTTCCAACTCGCCTTACGCCCGTCTTCCGTCAATAATCCGAAATACGGAACGTATCCGACTATCGATCCGAACAGATCCAACATCCCCGAATTTCGGTTGCATCTCGCGCCCAAAACGGAATTTGCGTAAACCACGGCGGACGACTCCGCCCAGCTCAATACGTCGCCTTTTTGAGGGATATTGCCGACTTCGGGTAAATAACAGGTACAGGTAAAAGCGTCTTTATCCCGCAGCCCGACCCGGGCGAGCTGTTCCTCGTAACTTGCTTGCTCGGAATACATGAATTTATCGAAAACCAGTTTCAGAAGAGGATTGCATTTCACGTTGCCGTAATCCAAAGGCCGAGGATCGACGGTAAATCCGCCCTCGGCTTTCAGTCCCGCTCGGACAAGTTCGTCCATAATGCGGAAAAGCGGTTTCAGAAGTCCTATCCCGAAACTGGTGACGAGGTGTCCCTGAGCGTGAGTTACGGGTACCATTTTTTCCGCTCCGAATATTTCTCCAAACATCACCAGAGTCTTCATCACCTTGGCTTTGACTTCGCCCTGCGCCCCGTCCAGGATCGCTTTCTGTCCCTCGGTAAGTTTCATCCCTTGCGCCCTCCTTTTGTCCTTGGCGAAAATTTTCGCAAAAACTTTTTTCCGACGTTCCGTCTTAATTTTATTATTGCATAACGAAAATACTTTTTCAATAGCAAAATTTCTTTTTTTGCCAAAAAACGACCCGCAGGACGGGTCTCATCTGCGGGTCTGCATTTTCTAAGCAAATTCGTTTATCTCTTTTCAGTCTTAATTTTGCGTTACTTTAAGAGTTATTTCGGAATTCGGTTGGGTAAAAGTAAGTCTGCCTTCTCCTCCGAAGTTACTGTCGCCTGTATAAACCGCTCCTCCTTGTTCTGTCGCCGCTATAATCAAGTCGGTTTGATAATCGTCCTCTGTGCCTTCGGATATTCTGATCCAATAGGAATGACCTTTGGCATATTCCACGTTCAAAGTAATTTTTCCGTCAACGGAATTCAAAGTAAAATCCTGATAAGGTTTCAATTTCGATCCGTCGATATGATCGGCGTCGGCTATGCGAACAGTGTATTGCCGGGAAGCGGTTTCCGCTTGCGATACATCGATAACTATGGTTTCGCTCATCACCGCCACGGGGAACTTGCCGTATTCGCAAACGGAAATATTCACCGCAAGACTGGCTTTATCGGAAGTATTGTCGTTAACGAAATTCATTAAAAGAAAGGTAGAACCGCTTTTTATTTTAGAAGTGTCCACGATGATTTTCGCCTTAACTATTTCGAAATCGTTGACTCCGCCTATTCCGAGGTCTTGCTTACTGTAAGGTTTTACCGTTATGGCGTCGGAAGGAATAACGCTTTGGTCGGAGGAGATGATTTCCGACTTTAACACAGCCATATAATTACTGTCCATATCCACCGTCAAAGCCCATTCGGAGGCATTGGAAGAATCGTATCTTGCGTTCATTGCTATCATTTTATAATTTTTGTCGGAAAAAGTGGCGAAGCCGTTTTGTAAAACTTCGGTGTAAGTGCCTGTTTCCGCAGTTATTATAACTCTTTTGTCGGGCATCGTGAAAGAGTAACCGTCCTCGGTCTCGGAACAGGCGATATCGTTATAATAAACGCCCTTAAGATAGGTATCCTTTGTATTCAAAGTAACCTTTACGGTAATCGTCGTTCCCGCCGTGGCGGAAGAAGCGCTGGGTTCTATGGTAACGAGAGAATTGTTTACGACGGAAATATCGTAAATTTCGGGTTCTTTGTCCTTTTTGGTGCAACCCGTCAACAAAATTGCGGCAGTTATTGTTAAAATAAATAAAAATAAAAGAGTAAGTTTGATTTTTTTCATATAAACCTCCTTGGTCGGTTTTTTTATAATATGTTATTATTGAAACGCTTTGTCGAAAGGAATGATGAGTCGATTTTTACATAGGTTGAATAATATAACCTTAAAGTAAAAAAATAGTTTACAATTATGTTGCAATGAAAAAGGACAAGGTTTAATATTATTATAGTATAGAACCGAAAAGGAAGTCAATATGTCCAAAGAAATCACCTTCGACAGCGAACTTATTTACGACGGCAGAATAATGCAGGTATATAAAGACGACGTTATCTTGGAAAACGGCAAACACGCCGTAAGAGAATACGTTCATCACAACGGAGGGGCAAGCATCCTCGCCGCAGACGAAGACGACAACGTCTACCTCGTGACGCAGTTCCGTTACCCTTACCGAAGAGAAGTTTGGGAGATCCCTGCCGGAAAACTGGAAAAAGGCGAAGATCCCCTCTCCTGCGCCGTAAGGGAACTGGAAGAGGAAACGGGACTGAAAGCGGAACATTTTACTCTCATCGCCGAACTGTACCCCACCCCTGCCTATACCGACGAAAGACTTTACGTCTACCTGGCGACGGGTCTTACCGCTACGAAATCGCACCTCGACGAGGACGAATTTCTTTCCGTCAAGAAAATCCCCCTCCGAGACGCCCTGAAAATGGCGGAAAAGGGCGAGCTCCACGACGGCAAAACTTTGGTGGCGCTCTATTACTACGCCGCAAAAAAAGCCGCCGAAAACTGAAAATTATTTCCGTTGTCGGAATTTACTCGAAATTTTCCGCTGAAAATGCGGAATTTTTTTAATCGCTTATATCGTCGAATACGGGATCGTCGAAGAATTCCTTTAACGTCAACCCCAAAGTGGACACTATCTCGTACAAGGTGTCCAGCTTTATGGATTTCCTGTTTGCCAGGATCGCTACGTTTACCGTAGAACGGGGTATTCCTCCCGTTTTGCTCAACTGATACTGCGTCATACTCTTCTCTTTCAAGAGATTGACTATCCTTACGCTTACCGCCTGTTTTAATTCCATTTTCGCTATCCCCACTCGATACGCAATCGTATACGCTTATTATTGTAGTTTCAGGAATAAAAAATTCAGTCCACAACTGTGGACTATACTTCGTTTGCTTTACTAAAAACGTACATTGTTGTAGACTGTTTTATATGGAAAGCAAAGTTATCACCTTTTGCGGACACGGGTTTGTTCTCGAGCCTGCGAGGGTAAAAAAGGAATTGATTGCGGTTCTTTGCGAGATTCTGACGCAAGAGGATAATGGTAAAATCACGTTTCTGTGCGGCGGATCCGGGCATTTCGACGCACTTGCGTCATCTGCTGTCGACGACGTCAAGTCGGCGTTTTCCTCCTGCGTTATCGAAAAAATTTTCGTCACCCCGTATATCGCCGAAAGTTACGACCGACGGAATAAATTTATGGCGCAATTTTACGACGAAGTGGTTTACCCCCCGTTGGAAAACGTGCCTTACCGATACGCTATCGTAAAAAGAAACGAATGGATGATAGAAAATTCGCACTTGGTCATAGCATACGTTACGCACGGTTACGGAGGAGCTGCGTCGGCCTTGCGTTACGCTTACCGCAAACGGAAAAGAGTAATCCGCCTGACTGTCGGTTGCGAATAATTTTTTACAAAAAAAATTTTCGGGAAATAAACCCGAAAATATTTTAACGAATATCCCTATATCTTATGATAATCAGTTGATCCAACGAATTTCGCTGACCTCAATGAACCCGTTTTCATTTTTGGAAATGTGCATTTCTCCCCATTTCCCGTCTTTTTTTACCCGACATTCTCCGTCGACAACGGGCGTGGCGGCGTCGAAAACGAAATCGGTCACGTTGTTGTTTTCTCTGTCGATATAACCGCCTTTGTCCTTTTTGAAAACCACGGCGTAACCTTCGCTGAAAGAAGTGGCGCAGTCGTAAACAAGCGGTATGACCACCTCTCCCTCCCGGTCGATAAATCCGAATTTTTCATCCTTCTCGACACAGCAAAGATTTTCCTTATAACAGAAAACTTCGTCGTAAACGGGTTCCACTTTCTGCTTTCCGTTGCGTTCCTTGAACCCCCATTTTCCGCCTTTGTTCACTTTGACGTAGGCGTCGGGCTCCTCCCTTACGGGTACGATCTTCGGTCTGGGAGGTTTCGGCGGTTTGACCGTCATTACGAAATTTTCCTCTTTGGACTTTGCCTGCTCCTTCGTCTTGGCGTCACGGCGCTCTTTTTCCCTGTTCTGCGAAGGTCTTGCGTTCTTGTCCACGGGTTTGTCGTTATTCCGTTGTTCCTTGCGGCTGTCTTCGGGTTGAGCGGACGGTCGGAGGAAAAGTTTCCTGCCTTTGAGAGAATTTTTTACGTCGAACAAATTCTTCTTGTTGAAAGTAGAAATACGGTAAAAATCCTTTTCTTCCCTCACCACCACGTCGTAAAGCGTGGCTATCCCCGCCTTTTCCAAAAGAGCCGCCGTGTCCTCTCTCAATCCCAGTACGGTCACGGACAGCGAAAGAACTTCCGCTTCAAACGGCGGTTTGTAATCCTCTCTTATCGGTTTATTGCGTTTTTTGAATTTTTTATTCGGCATAAAATCCCCTTTTTAGCCGTTGCGGAAGGTAAAGTCCTTCCGCAACGCAAAAATTTCGTTAAATACGGGCCACTCCCGATTTACGGGCGGCTTCGGCTACGGCTTTGGCTACCGTGGGTCCTATTCTTTCGTCGAAAGCCTTGGGCAGAATGTATTCGGCGGAAAGCTCTTCCTCCGAAACCAGTCCGGCTATGGCGTACGCCGCGGCTATTTTCATTTCTTCGTTGATTTCCTTCGCCCTGACGTCCAAAGCGCCTCTGAATATTCCGGGGAAAGCCAGCACGTTGTTGATCTGGTTGGGATAATCGCTCCTGCCCGTTCCCACTACCGCAGCTCCGGCTTTCTTGGCTTTGTCGGGCATAATTTCGGGAACGGGATTAGCCATTGCCATGACCACCGCTCCTTTGTTCATGCTCGCCACCATTTCTTCGCTGATGACGTTGGGGGCGGAAACTCCCACGAAAATGTCCGCACCCTTGATGGCGTCCGCCATTTTGCCTTTGCGGAAGGTACGGTTGGTCATACGGGCGATTTCCTGACGGGCGGAATCCAGCGTTTCGTCTCCTTCGCAGATAATTCCGTTGATGTCGCTCATTATAATGTCCTTTACGCCCATTTTGAGGAGCAGTTTCGCTATTGCGACGCCTGCCGCACCCGCTCCGCTGAACGCCACCACGCAGTCGGAAAGTTTTTTGCCCACTACCTTAAGTGCGTTCAGAATGGCCGCCGCAACAACTACCGCCGTCCCGTGCTGGTCGTCGTGAAAAATGGGTATATCGGTACATTCTTTGAGTTTTTTTTCTATTTCGAAACATCTCGGAGCGGCGATGTCTTCGAGGTTGACGCCCCCGAAAGAACCGCTTATGAGCTGAACGGTGCGGACTATTTCGTCCACGTCCTTACTCTTGACGCACAGAGGGAAAGCGTCCACTCCTCCGAAAGCCTTGAACAGTACGCATTTGCCTTCCATAACGGGCATTCCGGCTTCGGGTCCGATGTCGCCCAGTCCCAAAACCGCCGTTCCGTCGGTTATGACGGCTACGGTGTTCCAACGGCGGGTGAGTTCGTAGGACTTGTCCACGTCGTCCTTTATCACCAGACAAGGTTGCGCAACGCCGGGAGTATAGGCAAGGCTCAAAGACTCTTTGTCCTTCACTTCCATTCTCGGGACGATCTCTATCTTTCCTTTCCATTCATAATGCAGTCTCAACGACTCTTTTGCGTAATCCATAATGATCTTTCTCCTTCGGTGCCTGATACCGTCTTATTTTTCCCACGGGAAGACGTAACTGAGCTTCAATTCGTCACGGACTTTGCTCATTTCCTTCTGAACGGCTTCGTTGATGGGTACGCCGCTGTCTTTTCTTTCCTGCCATACGTCCCATTCCTTCTCGCCTGCGGTGTAGATCCTGTCGTGTCCGGGAGCTTTTGCGGAAGCTCTCAAAGCTCTCATAATGTCTCCCGCCGTCTTTTTGAAGGCTTCCACGCCCATAAAAGCGTTGGTGTCTATCGCAATGAAGAAATGTCCGAGATGATACGGTACTTTCTCCCCTTTTTCTCCTATGCCGCTGAGCATTTTCAGATAATTGCCCGATTGTAAAGCCGCACTGAGAACTTCCACCACGGTGGCGTAACCGTACCCCTTGTAACCGGCGAGTTCTTCTCCGATACCGCCGAGAGGAGCCAGAGCCGCATGGCCGGTGTTGAGATCGACGAGGATCTGATCGCTGTCGGTCAAAGCGCTTCCGTCGCGACCGATGACGTATCCGGCAGGGGTGGGTTTCCCGAGACGGGCGTAATATTCTATTTTACCTCTCTGAGAAATACTCGTGGCGCAGTCCAGAACGAAGGGGAATTCCTCGTCGGTGGGCATTCCTACGGTGAGAGGGTTGGTACCGAGCATATTTTCCACGCCGAAGGTGGGAGCTATACTGGGACGGGCGTTGGTGCCGGTGATGCCTATCATACCTTCCTTGGTCGCCATGGTCGCATAATATCCTGCGATACCGTAGTGGCAGGAATTGCGGACGGCTACCATACCCATTCCGTATTTTTTGGCTTTTTCGATAGCCATTTTCATGGCTTTATAGCCGATAACCTGTCCCATTCCGTCGTGTCCGTCCACTACTGCGGTGGTGGGGGTTTCTCTTATAACTTCGAAATTAGTAACGGGATTCTGAATACCGCAGTTGATACGGTCGATATAAATCGGTTTGAAACGGTTGCAACCGTGCGACTCTATCCCTCTCCTGTCGCTTTCCAGCAAAACGTCGGTGCATATCTCGGCGTCTTCTCTGGGCACGCCTACTCCGACGAAAGCGTCGGTGATAAAATCGGTTGCGGTTTTCCAATCCAGAACTACTTTGGGCATAATTGAAAATTCTCCTTAATATATAAAGTAAAATATTTATATACAATATATCAAATTATATAATTCAAGTCAAGCCAAAACCGCCCGTTTGCAACGGGCGGCAGGCAAAAAAACGCATTTATTTTTATTATTCCGCAAAGGTCGTCACCGTGGCGGAAGCGGACATCCAACCTCTTATAAGTCCGCCTGCGTCGCAATTCATTCCTTCGGAAAAGGCGGCGATGAGGTCTTCTGCGGTTATCCTGCGGAAACGATTGTTTTTGACCAGGGAAGCAAGGGAAGAGGTGAACTTTTCCTTGCCGGCTTTCAGATAAAGATCCGCAAACATCAGGCAGGATTTATTGTAGGCGAGCATCCCGTACTGATACTCCGTACAGGAATAAATATCGGTATCCATATCGAGGGAACCTTTCTCTCCTCTCAGCTTCTGGCTCCTTTCGTAAAGGGCGTAGGAACGACGAATATCGTCCATCTCTTTCCCGAAAGTTTCCTCATCGCCCTTCAAAGCGTGATAAAAAGCGGCGGAAAAAGTGGCAAGTCCTTCGTCTATCCACCCCTCCCTCACGTTATCGTTTCCCACGAGGTTGTAAAACCATTGATGAGCGGTTTCGTGAATGAGAGTATTTTCGAAATCCGCAGTGTCGGCGTCGATGTAAATCAATCCCGAAAACTCCATACCTTCCTCGGCAAAGGGCGTGGAAACCACGGTAAAGGCGGAATAAGGATAATCCCCGTAGGCTTCGGAAAAAGTCTTTACGGCGTCCAAGGCGAGCGCCGCCCTCTCGGCAGCCTCTTCCTTCCCGTCGTGATAATAATATACCGTCACGTTTTCGTCGGAAACGCTTTCGCAAAGGAATTTATCGCTCAACACCATGGCGAAATCCCTCACGTTCTCGGCTTTTAGCGACAGAGTCTTTTTTCCGTCGGCAACGGTCTCCGTCCCGGCGAAAGGCGCCGCCGCAACGAGACTTTCGTCGAATACCGCCGTCACGTTGAAATCGGCTACGTCGCTCAGCACGGGATCTCCCACCGTAGAATACGGATCCGTCAAAAATCCCTCTGCGCCGTAAACGGCTACCTGCGGATAAAAATTACTCAGATTATAGTAGCCGTCGGCATAACCCGTCCGCAAATCGCATTTCGGTAAAGCGGCGGTATATTCCATATAAATTTCCGCCTCGGAATTCATTTCCATAGGCGCTACCGGCACCGAACAGGAAAGACGGTCGTCGCTTAAAACGAAGGAAACGTCGACGCCGTTGACCTTTACGGCGGCAATTTCGATACCGCCGTAAGCGTCGAGGGGCGCTTCATACGCCTTGTCGGCGGCGTCCTCGGCGTAGGCGTTCAGATAAAGATTGAATTTTATTTCCTGGAGACCGTCGCTGTAAACGTTGACAAAGTCCACCGTCTGCACGGCGTTGAGGACGTTTTCCTCCAGCGAAAATTCGATTTCGTAGGAATTTTTCCGTATCCCCTCTTCCGTATCGTCGGTACAGCCGGCTATGATAAATACGCATATCAGTGTAAAAATCAAGCAAATGACAGTTTTTTTCATAAATTTGACCTCTCGATATGATAAAATCTATGTCTCAGTAAGCATATATATGAGTGTTTTACTATTTTTTTACCGTGGCGGAAAAAAAATAAATTTATTTTTGCGACTTGACGAATTGCAAAATATAGTTTATTATAAAGTCACAAAACAGTTCATAATTTTCCCCCTTATCATAAAGTGAGAGAGTCTCGAATAAGTTCGAGGCTCTCTCGCTTTTTTGTCTGAATTCGCCCGAAAAAAATTACGCTCCGTCCCGAAGCGTAATTTATTCCTTTGAAATTTAGTGGCAGTCGGTCTTACTTTTTGCTCTTGAATTTTACCTCGCCGCTGAACAGGCGGTCCAGGGTAAGTTTATCCTCGTCCGAAACGGTATCGGCGGCCTTTTTCCTCTCGCAAACGAATTCGTAGTCCTTCCCCGTAACTTCTTTCAGGATATTCGCTATGGTTTTGCGGTACTCTTCCCTGTTGAGGAGATGATACGTCGGGGCGTCCTCGGTTTCGAGAATAAACTTGTTCCCCTCGATTTTCATTCCCTTTTCCACGCCTTCCACCGCCATTTTCAGAATCGCCTCCTCTCCGCTCGCTAAGACGGTGGTGACTTTCGACCATAGCTCCGACGCGTAGAACTGCTCCTTATCGCCTTTCCGATCTTCGAAAACGGTTTCCACCTCGGCGTCCGCCATTCGGCTGAGCATCTCTTCAAGGTTTTCTTCTCGCGGAACTTCCTCCTGCTCTTCTTGTTGCGAAACCATAACTTCCGGTGCGGCTTTTTCGGTATCCTTAGCAACATAAACTACCGTTTTATTTTCGGAAACCTTCTTTTCGAGTTCCTTTAACCTGTTAATGACTCCCGTGTTGTCGGTCTCCGTGGTAAGCTCGCACGCCTTGACGAGAGCCGCCTCCAAGACGGTTTTCGGCTGAGTGGAATATCTCGCCGCACTCTCCACTCCGCACAATATATCCATAGCCCTCGCTATGCGGTAGTTGGAAAAATCCCCCGTCCTTTCCCGTATCTTTTCGGCGTCCTCTTCGGTCATGCCGTCGGGAAGAACGTCGTCGATGTTTTTCAGGTTGAGAAAATCGGTAAAATATCTCGCCAGATCCTTTCCGAGGGTATTACGTCCGGCTTTGAGCAAGCCGTCGGCAAGACGCATGGTTTTCCCGACGTCGCCTTCCAGCACAGCACACCCCAGTTCGTGCAAAGTATCGAAATTCGTGGCGCACAGGACCTCCAATGCGTCTCGATAGGTTATCCTGTCGCCGCCGTATGAAAGGCACATATCCGCAAGAGACAAAGCGTCCCTCACGCTTCCCTCGCCGCCTGCGGCTATCACGTTGAGGGCTTTTTCCTCGGCAGGTACTCCGAGTTCGTCGAAAATCCTCTTAAGCAACGAAACGAGAAGGGATTTTTCCACCAGACGGAAGTCGAATCTCATACAACGGGAAAGTATGGTCTGAGGAAGTTTCTGCACCTCGGTGGTGGCAAGTATGAATATTATATGTTCGGGCGGTTCCTCCAGCGTTTTCAAAAGAGCGTTGAACGCCGCCGTGCTGAGCATATGCACTTCGTCGATTATATACACCTTATAACGGCAGGACACCGGAGCGTATCTGGCTTTTTCCTTGAGTTCCCTTATTTCGTCCACGCCGTTGTTGCTGGCGGCGTCGATTTCCGCAATGTCGATATTGGCGGAATCCCGCAACGCCTTACATACCTCGCATTCCCCGCAGGGAGAACCGTCGACGGGGCGGAGACAGTTGACGGCACGGGCGAAAATTTTGGCGCAGGAAGTTTTACCCGTGCCTCTGGTGCCCGTGAAAAGATAAGCGTGTCCTATGCGGCCGTTCTTTATCTGGTTGGTCAAAGTCCTGACTATGTGGTCCTGTCCTATCACCTTGTCGAAGGTGTCGGGCCGAAACCGTCTGTAAAGAGATATGTATTCCATAGCAATAATTATAGCTTATCGGAAGTCAAAAATCAATGAATAAAATTCCGCAATATCGGGAAAAATCCGTTTACCGACCCAAGGAGGTAATTATGGACAAAAAAGACGACGCAAATGCCAAAGAAAAGAAATGCTTCTGTTATAAATGCAGCGTATGCGGAATTGTACAGGAAGGCGACTCCGCCCCCGCAGTCTGCCCCAAATGCGACAACGACAAATTTTACAAAATAGTAAAATAAAAAACTTTCCCGAATACGAAAGACCCGGCTTAACGCCGGGTTTTTTCAAAATTCGAATTCCTCTTCGTTTTCCTTGGGGGAAAATAAGGGCATCACCTTGAAATGCAGGATATACTCTCCGCTCTTTACGGTATATTTCGCCATAGGCGGTTCCTGACCTCCGCTGCCGTAACCGGAAACTACGGATGCCGCTTCGAGATAAACGCCGTCGGGAACGGGTTTTCTCTTCGCCCTGTAGCTTTCGGCAAGCTCGGCGTCGGACGCCACGGAGATCCTCGCCTGGAAGGGCGTGTTTACCGCCGACACCATGAACCCGTCTCCCTGTCTGTCCTTCACCACGACGTAATGCACGTCGGTACGGTTGCCGCATTCCTGTCCGAACAAGGCGGAATTCATTCCCCACGCCTTGCAAGCGTAAGTCCCCATAAATTCGTGTTCGCATAAATCTATATAATTGTCGCCTTCCCCTCTGCCGTAATAAACGATTTCGTCGAAAGAGGGATAAAATCTGAGCTGTTTACCGAAACAGTCCAGCACGGGAGGACAATGTTTATAGGGGTTCAGGACCGAGAACACTTCCACCACGCCGTTGGAATAAACGACGTATTTGTCCTGCACTATGAAACGGGCTTTCCCTTTGAATTTGATAACGGTTTCGGTCTGAACGTCGGCGTTTCCTTCCTCGTTCACCGAGACGTCGAAGCCGGTGAGCGAAAATTCGGGGGAAAGGAACCCGGGGTTAAGGATATTCCTTACGAAAGGACGAGTTATCTTGGTATTGAAACAAGCTCCCCCCGTTCTCTCGGGAGCGGGATAGAGTATTTCTTTGCCCATAAGCGTATATCCGACTATGGTCCCCGTGGTCTTGGAAAACCGAACCGAACCGCCCCTGAATAAAATTTCGGTGGTGGCGAAGTTCTCGTGTACCGAAACTCTCCCCGTTCTTATCGGTACCACCGTCTGCAATTTGGTGCTGACGATATGCTGTTCCCTTGAGACCGCTTCGCCGTCGGACTTCCTGCGGCAAATCACGTTCAGGTACGTTTCGCCGTCCTTAAACCCCGAAAAAACGTCGAACTCTCTCAATGACCGAGGAGGCACGTTGACGTCGAGCCGAACTTTGGAACAGAGCTTTCCGTCGTTCACCACCTCGAGACAGAGCTCCGTATCGGAAGTATCGAAAAAGTAAGATTTATTGAAAATTTCCAGTTTATCCTCGTCGGTCAAGCGGGTGACGACACGTCTGTTGACGTAACGGTGGCTTTTCGCCCCGGCATAAGGGCTGCGGTCGGGAGCAAACAAACCGCAATCCCGATAGCCTTTCCCTGCGTAAACGTCGTCGGTAAAGTAGCCTATGCTTCCGCCCAGACAGCAGGGCGTATCCTCGATCACCGAACAGAATTCTCCCAGATTGACGCTGCCTATTCCGCCGGAAAGAGCGTATTCGGACATAAACACGGGGCAAGTGGCGCCCACCCGGTTTATTTCGTCTATAAGTCCGTCCACCGAAGGTCGGAAAACGACCGCCATTTTCTCTTTGCCGTCGGGAGCGAAAAAGTTCCTTAAAAACAATATTCCCGACCCGGGTACGGCGGAAATTTCCTCAGCTGCTTTTGCTATGCAGAAGGACCTTCCGTTCTCCCTTCCGAAAGAAAATCCGAGATGACCCGGACAAGCCCGGTCTCTGTAAAAGAAAGACTTTGCTCTGTCGGAGATCAATGGCAAAAATTCCTCCGAATCGGTGACTAAGTCGGGCTTTTTCGGATTGAAAAGTTTTACCCCCGAAGTATCCGTCCCCATTCCCGTAACGGTAAAAAGTCCCGCTTTCGCCGCCAGTCGCAAGACCTCGGGATCGTAGTAGTTCTTCAGAAAAACGGTATTGAATCCGTATTTTTTCATTAAATCAAAATCACGCTCGTAATCCTCCGCTTTCATGGGTTTCCCTTCGGGAGAAAGAACGGCGTTGTAGTCCGCACCCAGGATCTTGAGCGGATTGCCGCAATAGTTGACGGACCCGAAAATTTCGTACGAATACCCGAAAGCTACCTTGAAACGGGTACATTCCGTCACCATATGCTGTTCGGCAATTTCCACAAAAACGTCGTACGTTACGGGATCCTCCGGCAAAAACGGCAGATATTCCCCTTCTATCACCGAGGATAACCGTTTTTTCATTGTATCGGAAGCGGAATAGAGTATTTCTCCGTCCTTTTCCACCGACACCCTGACGACCGCATCGTCGTTGTCGGCGTCGAAAAACAAATCGAGCTTCCCGTAATCGGCTCCGTCCTCGTCGTAACAGTAAAAGGAATAATCCCTTAAGCCGGTAGCGTACCGCTGCACGAGATAAACGTCTCCCGTTATTCCCGAAGCGTCAAATCCCGCTCCGCCGCTCAGGAAAAAGAGAGAGGAATATTTCGCCACGGCTACGGTGACTTCGTTAGTTCCTTCGCACAACAGAGACGTCACCTCGAATTCCCCGTTCCCGACCTCGGAGCGACCGCAGAGAACGCCGTTGACGTAAAACTCGAATTTACCCCGAACGTCCGAGAATACCAAAAAATATTTTTTGCTGAGGTCTCCTATGCGGAATGATTTTTTATAAACGCCGGTGGGATTTTT
>CASDZI010000027.1 GCA_949285605.1 uncultured Christensenella sp. | reverse complement strand
AAAGTTCTTCAAAAACATCGCCGGTGCGGAAAACATCTTCATTCCCTGGAAATGTATTCTGAAAATCGGGAGCGACGTTATCCTGGTCGATCTGAACAATAATTTGACGGGAATGCCTTTTAACGGACCTAATGTCAATCCTCGGGAATGTATTTCTCCGGCAGGATAATAATAATTTTATCGTTAAAGGTCGCATAACTTTACATTTTATCGATAATTTTGTATAATAAGAAAAAGTAACGGAGGTTTATCGTATGAAATGTATTTTTTGCGGCGGATTGGACAGTAAGGTAGTGGACTCCCGACTCAGCGAAGACGGCACCACCATTCGGCGTAGAAGGGAGTGTCTTAATTGCGGCAAAAGATACACCACCTACGAAAAGGTGGAATTCGCTCCGGTGCTCGTTATCAAGAACAGCGGAAACCGACAGGCTTTCGATTCGGCAAAAATTAAAGCCGGAATAATGAAAGCCTGCGAAAAAAGACCGGTGCCGATGGTAAAAATCGAAAAGATAGTCAGCGACATCGAAAAAGTCATACATAATTCTTTTGCGCAGGAAATAACCTCCAAACGCATAGGTGAAATGGTTATGGAAGCGTTGAAGGACGTGGACGAGGTAGCTTATGTGCGTTTTGCGTCGGTTCACCGTGAATTTAAGGACATCAACACCCTTTTAAGCGAAATAGAAACTTTGGTTCAGAATAAAAAATCCTGATGCAAGAGTTCGTTTTCCGAGGAAAATCTCGAAATTTATCCAAAGCCGTCTCCGTTTATCTGCCCGTTCTGACTTACGGGTTTTTTCGTAAACTTCTGAGGAAAGGAGAAATAAAGGTGAACGGCGTAAAAGTTAAAGAGGACGTTAAATTGTCCGACGGAGACGAGGTCAAGGTATATTTCGATTATGCCGTATTAAAGCCCGTACCGCTATTCATCAACGACGATGTTGCCGTTTTTTACAAGCCGCCGAAAATCGCATCCGACGGGGAGAATTCCTTTTCCGAACTGGTAAAATTTTTTTATCCCGATTTTACGTTGGCGCACAGACTGGATACCAATACCGACGGACTGATTATTTTTGCAAAACGGGGAGAGGCGGAAGAAGCTCTGAAAGAAGCTTTCCGAAGGCGATACGTCGAGAAACATTATCTGGCTTTGTGCAACGGAACGGGTCTTGCGAGCGGAACGTATAAGGCCTATCTGAAAAAAATACCCGAGCAATCGAGAGTCGTCGTTTCCCACGAAAAAGAAAAAGGCTCGGAGGAAATTGCGACGATCTTCAACGTGATTGAGCAAAAGGACGGTTTGAGCCTGCTCGACGTAGAACTCATAACGGGAAAAACTCATCAGATAAGAGCGCATCTTGCACATTTAGGACATATGATAATAGGCGATCCGAAATACGGCAGAGAAAGCGTAAACAGGCTTTACGGTCAAAAAAGGCAATGTCTTACCGCTTATAAACTGATTTTCAGGATCCCTTGCGGAAAATTAGCATATCTTAACGGAACGGAAATTATTCTGCCCAAAGAAAAATTAAAAGATTTTTTCATATAAAATTCACAGTATAAAAATCTAATAATTTCGACAACTTTTTCCTTTCGGACACATATACTGATAGAAGTGTCGGGGGAAATTTTGCTTTTAGAAGGATTTTTTACGCTTTTCAGTAATATTCTTTTGTTTACATCGGGAATCGACGGAGGTAATTCCTTTCCGCATCCGTTAAGCCCGGAAAAAGAAAAGGAATATCTTTACAAATTCAAAAAAGAAGGGGATATGGAAGCGAGGAATATTCTGATAAAGCACAATTTACGCCTGGTAGTATTCATCGCAAAAAAATACGTCAATTACCCCGATAACGACGAGCTTATAAGCATAGGTACAATAGGGTTGATGAAAGCCATTAATTCATTCGATCCCGACAAGGGATCCTTGCTTGCCACCTTCGCTTCACGCTGTATAGAAAACGAAATTCTCATGACAATGCGCAATTACAAGAAAAGAGCGGCGGATATGTCCATATACGAGAGTATCGGTAACGACAAAAACGGCAACGAAATGCCCATAATCGACATTTTGACCACCGACGAAGAGAGCGTATATGCCCATATCGATTCAGAATTTATGAAAAAGACTTTGAAGGATTTCACCTTGCGATATCTCGGCGAAAGGGAACGCACCATCATAACTTTACGTTTCGGACTGGACGGGGGAGTGCCGCTCACCCAGCAAAAAGTAGCCGACAGACTGGGGATTTCCCGTTCTTACATATCCCGAATAGAAAAAAAGTCGCTCAACAAACTTCGCGCGGCTTTCGAAAAGGAAAAAATACAGCTATAAAAGGAGGCGAGACGGTCTGTAAGCCGAGTTCTGTCTTGAACGGCCATCTGTCTAGGCGAACCGTTACCGGAACGCTCAAGCGATTTTGAAACGCGCCGGGCAGGCGTATCCGTTTACTTCTCTTGCATCGAGCGGGGTTTACACAGCCAATTTCGTCGCCGAACTGCTGGTGCGCTCTTACCGCACCTTTCCACCCTTACGGTCACAGACCGCGGTTTATTTCTGTTGCACTGTCCTTAAAGTCGCCTTCAGCGGGGGTTACCCGTCGCTCTGCCCTGTGATGCTCGGACTTTCCTCATCTTTCGATGCGGCCGTCCGGCCGTCTCGCAGGTTTATATTATCATTAAATCGCTTTTTTTTCAAGTATATTTTTCCCGTGCGGGTAAATAATTTCAATAAATTGTAGCCGAGAGGATTTCTATGCCCGTTTTAATAGTTTTGCTGGTAATAATATTGCTTTGTGAGCTGTTTGTATTGCGGAGAGAACGCCCTGAAATAGCATATAACCGTATGCGTGAAAGCGACGAAGAGGCTTTGGGACAACTGTTGACAGACGAATGCCGAAGAATGCGAATTTACGGGGAAGGAAAGGGGATTAAACCCGTATTCCTTATCTCCGCCGTAAAGAAAGCCAACCGTATGATAAATGCCAAAATTCGCCGAGAAGAACCGCTGAGCGAAGGCGAGAAGTGGTTTTACGAAAATTATTACCTGGTTTACCGATACGTTTATTCGCCAAAAGACGATCTGAAAACTCTTCCGCATGTGGACGGAAGACCGAGGATAGTGAGAATAGCTGAGCTTATCGTGAATAACTCGCTGAACAATTTGTCTGAGACCGCCGTCAGGAATATATTGGAAAGGATAAAAACCACGGTAAACCTCACCTATGCGGAATTGAAAGAATTCAACAACGCATTGAGTTTTGCCGTTCTCGAGCAAATCTATATTCTTGCCAAAAGACTTATCAAACAGGATTTTTACCGCAAAAAAGCTTACAAAGTCGGTTTCCGTGAAAAATATCTCAAAAGCGACGTATACACCTTTTACCTGTATCGTACGGGAACGGTCGTAGGAACGACTCGGGAAAAATTGAGCCGAATGGGTATCGGCGAAAAAAATGCGTTGATAAATTTTAACGGGATAACCGCTTATAACGCATCCATGGCAAAAACGCTTTTCGCCTGCCTCAGGAAAATCAACGATTACGTTCCGATGCATCTCGGGTTAAAATATCTGGCGTCTTATCGCATCCTTTCGGAAAAATTCGACCCGGAAAAACTTTCTTTGCAAACCAGGCTCGCTTACTTCGAGAAATTGGAAAAAATATCCGAAAGCACCAAAGTAAACGAAGCGTATGCGGCGGAAAAACTGCTGGAATATTCCGATAGAACCGACGTTGACGTTTCGGTAATACTTTTCGACGGAGCACGGGGACTGAAAAAATTTATAAAAAGCGGAAAAATTACTTCGAAAAAGGTATTTAACGGCAAAGGGAGACAGCTTCTTTACGTTATGACGATATTGATCCCTGCCGTCGTTGCGAGTGTGCTTTCGGGAGTATATATATCGCCCGTTATAGGCGTGACGTCTTTTATACCTTTCGTTTTAATAGCGGAGAATATAATAAATTATTTGTTGTCGCACGGTACGGACGATTTCAAAACGCCGAAACTGCATTTTGAAAAGGTGCCGTCGGAACACGGCATAATGATAGTGGTAAGCGAGTTTATATCGGGAATCGACCATTTTAAGGAAAGCATAAGACATCTCGAAGAACTGAGCGCCTCCAACGGCGAGGAAAACGTACAAGTCGTTATGCTTGCCGACATAAAAGGCGGAGCTACGCCGTTTTCGGAAACCGATAAGGAAATACTCGAATTTCTTTCCGAGTACCGATCGGAAGAAAAAATCAACGTATTCATTCGGAAAAAAACATTGATAAACGGAAAATATCAGGGGAAGGAAAGAAAAAGAGGAGCTATAGACGCTTTGAACAAGTTGCTCGTGACGGGAAACGAAGAAGATTTTTCCTATATTTACGACCGAAATTACGCTATACCCGAGTATATTGTCACGTTGGACGCCGACAACCGTCTTTTACCGGGCGAAGCCGCAGAAATGGCGGCTATGATGGCGCACCCTTACAACAAAAAATACGACTTGCTGGCTTTTCACGGCAAGTACGACTTGTATTCTATGAAAACGGCATATTCGGCAAGATTTTCCGCCGAAGCAGGGTGCGAGGTATATCCGATCTTTACCACGCTTTTCGTGAAATTATTCCGCAAAGACGTCTATTGCGGAAAAGGGATATACAGGTTAAATAATTTTTACAATAAAACCTCACAGGTATTTCCTTCGGGAAAAATACTTTCTCACGACATTATCGAGGGCAGCGTAACCGCTACGGGCGGCGGAAGCACGGTTTTCGAAGACGCTCCCACCGGTTTTCTGTCGGACAGAGAAAGACGAAAAAGATGGTTGCGAGGAGACGTACAGCTACTGCCGTTTGTCGACGGAAGGTGGAAAAACGATTCCTCAGAAAAGGTAAAGACGGATATAGAACCGCTTTATAAATATATAATGGTAAAAAACGCATTTTCGGCGTTTAAGGAATTTTGTTTATTGTTTTTACTGATATTTTCTCTGATAAGCGGAAACGTAAACGCATTGATTTTCGCTTCGGCAATATTCGTAGCGCCGTATGTCGTGAACGAAATCAAGATCCTCAGAGGAGTATCGGTAGGAGTTTTGCCCTGTTATCTTATAAAGGACACGGTAAAAAACTTATTTCTGGCAGTGGAAGACTTTTTTATGTTGGGTTATTACGCTTTCGACAACGTCGTTACCTTTTTCACGACGTTAGGAAGAATGGCAAAAGGAAAAAAGCTGCTGGAATGGAAAACCTATTACAGTTCGCAAACAGCGACGGAAAAACGCTCTTATGCAAGAGAATTTACTCCGACGACGGTATTTTTGACAGTAATTTCCTTATTGTGGCTGTTTTTCGATATTAAAGCATTGTTTTTGTGCGCATATACTTTGATTACTCCGCTGATATATATCGAGTTGTACGCTTTGTCGTCGTTAAAATACGAGAAAACCGCTCTTTCCGAAAGAAAAAAAGCAGATTTAATGCGATATGCTCAAAAGACGTACGGATTTTTTTCGCATATGTCGAGCGAAGGCGCTCTTATAGCCGATAATCTTCAGATAAAACCGTATAAAGGCAGTGCCTCGACTACTTCGCCTACCAACATAGGTTTAAGTCTTATAGCGGAGATATGCGGGTATAAATTAGGGTTCAGTACGATAAACGAAGCCGTCCACAATCTGAATAAGATACTCGACGAAGTCAAACAACTGCCTGCCTGGAAAGGCAATCTCTACAACTGGTACGATCTCAAAACGAAAAAACAGGTAAGCGAGTTTGTTTCCAGTGTGGACAGCGGTAATTTTTTGGTATGTTTGTATGCGGTAAAGGAGTTTTTTAAGGAAAATTTCGAAAAAATAGGGGAATTGAAGGCGGATTTAATGATAACGAATACCGATCTTAAAGCGCTGTACGACGAAAACGAAAAACTGTTTTTTATTGGATACGACGGGAATAAATATGTCGGGCATTACGATCTTTTGAATTCCGAAGCGAGGATATTGAGCACGCTATATATAGCTCGCTATAGGGATACCGAGCACTTCCGCTGTCTGCAGAGGGATTATTCCTCGATAGGCGGAAACATGTTGCTTAGCTGGAGCGGAACGGCCTTCGAAGCCTTAATGCCCGATATATTCTTTCCCACTCCGCATAAATCGATATTCGGCAACACGTCGTTTCATACCGCAAAGGTGCAAAGCGAAAACAAATACTGCTCCCTTTGGGGGATAAGCGAAAGCGGTTACTATGCTTTCGACGAGGAACTGCGTTATCAGTATCACGCTTTCGGAATAAACAAGCTGGCTCTGCGTAACGAAAAAGACGTAGCTGTAGTAAGCCCCTATGCGTCGGCTTTGTGCATAAACGAACTCCCCGACAAAGTGTGGGCAAATTTAATTAACGCGGAAGAAAGCGGAATGTTGGACGAGTACGGCTTTTACGAAAGTATCGATTGCGAGGGGAAGCAGAGGATAGTTGCGTCGTATATGGCTCATCATCAAGGAATGTTGCTTGCTTCGCTTACGAATTATTTGACCGATAACAGCATACAAAAACTAATATGTAACAACTTGAAGTTGTCGTCGGTTTTAACGATTTTCAACGAAAATATTCCAAAAGTAGCATTTGGATTAAAAAACAGCGAAAAACGCAAAAATATGCCGGTAATGAAAGATGATTATTATAAAATTACAACTAAAATAGAACAATACTTCCAATCAGGAGTATTATCAGATACACAGTATTCTGTAATACTAAATAGTTTCGGAAGTGGTTTCAGTAAATTTTATGATATTTATATAAATAAGTTTTTCGGAGTTTACGAAGAAAACGACGGGGCGTTTTTTATGGTAAAAAACGACGGAAAATGGGCTTCTCCGACGTATCCTCCATTCGGGGGCAATACCGAGAATTTCGTTTTTTCCGTTTCCCGATTGGAGATCGTTCACGAAAATCTGAGGCAGGGGTTGAAACAGGCGGTCACCTTGCTTGACGGTATGAGCGGAGAAGTAAGAAAGCTTACATTATCTAAAGGCGGCGAAGTATGTTATTACTCGTCCGTCGCGCTCAACACCCTGAACGGCTTCAGGTCGCATCCGGCTTTCAACGGATTATTTGTCGAGACCTATCTTAAAGACGGTTTCCTTTTATTAAGAAGGAGAAAGACCGAGTCGGAGGAGAAGGATTTTTATCTCGGAGTAAAGGTCACGGGGGTATCCGATTTACGATGGGAGACCAACGAAGGTAATTTTTCGGGAAGAACAAACGATCTGTCAAAAGCACGGATATTATACGACGGGAACAAAGATTATCCTTCTCTTGGCGACGTGCTGAATCCTTGTATAGGTTTTAGGGGATTTGCCGAAAGAGAATGTCAGGTCGCTACCGTTTTTTCCGACGACGAAGCCGAATGTCTGGACGCCCTGAAGTCCTTACCCGACGATATGTATTCCTATGCTTTGAATTTTACGCATAAGAACGTGATCGACAAATATACCGGCGACGTCTTGTCCGAACTTTTATACGTTCCTTATCGATGCGACGTTTTGCACGAACTTGATATTTCCGGCAAAAAAGACCTATTTGCCGAAAAAACCGCTTATCTTAAGCTTTTGGTTTATTATTTTAACGAAAGCGGAGCGGGATTTACCGATTTTCTGAAGGTTGCGCTGGATCTTAACGTCTTAAGGCAGGACGTATGTTATGCCGTTGTGGTAAAAAAAGGTTTGCCCGAGTCCGTCAAAGCCCACGTCGAGTCTCATTTGAAAGCTTTTCTGGTTAGGAATTTCGTAATTGTCGAGGAAAATTACCCCTTACTGAAATACGCTTTTTTGACCTTTAATTCCGATATGACATTTACGAGAACGAAATTTACCTTCGGAAAACACTTTCTCTTAAAAAAAGAGGAGAGCGTTTCCGATAACGTATTTACCGTCGATTCCGATTTGCACGGAAAGGAACTTTTCCGTTCGGGGAAAGGCGGATTTGACGAAAACGACGATTATATTACCGACGGAAATTACTCGGGGCTGCCTTATGCCGACGTTATCTGCGCCGAAAACGGGGGTATGGTCGTTACCGATAACGGGGGAGGCTTTTATTATTTCGGGAATTCCAGAGAAAATAAAATGACAAGATTTGACAACGATTGTATAAAAGACGGTTCGGGAGAATATTTTTATCTGAAATATGCCGGCAACTTATACAGGTTAAGCGGAAGGACGAAAGACGCTTATTCCTCGTTCGGCAGAGGCGAATACGTTTATGTCAGAAAAAATGACGCCTTTTCCGTAATAATGAAATACAATACTCTTTGCGAGGGAAGAGCGAGACTGGTTTCTGCGGACGTCAGCGTATCCGATAATGCACCTTTTGAGTTCGTTTACGGGTTTTTCCCGGTTTTAAGCTGGACTTACGAACCCGATTTCCTTTATTTCAAACAGGAAGGCGACCTTATAACCGTCCACAACCTGAAAAACGGACAGATCCTTTACGTCAGGATTCTGGTTTCGCGTCCCGAGAACCTCGCCTTGACAAATTCCAAGGACAGACAACCTTATTTCGAGTATTTCGGAGAAGGAAAGGAAAAAATTTATATTCTTTCCACGCAAGACTACGGGATCTTGCATTCCGTCACCCCCGAAAACGCTTCGCTGTTAGCGGAAAGGGATAAATTGAATTTAACGCAAGAAACGGCATTCGATATAGCCTCGGGTATAAGAAGTTTCAATATTCTGGCCAGATATCTCCCTTATCAGATTCTCTCGTCCAGGATATACGGAAAAACAGGATTCTATCAGGTGGGCGGAGCAACGGGGTTTCGGGATCAGTTGCAGGACGTAACCGCATTTATGCAAAGTCGGCCGGAACTGGTAAGAAAACAGATATTGTATTCGGCTGCGAGGCAATACGTCGAAGGAGACGTGATGCACTGGTGGCATCACCCGAAATTCGGATTGAGGTCAAGAATAACCGACGATAAACTGTTTTTACCCTTAGTGGCGTCGGAATATGCGTCATTTACCGGGGATAAGAAGATTTTCGAAGAAATAATTCCTTATCTCGAGTCTCCGGTATTGCGGAACGGGGAAAAATCCCGTTTCGAAAATCCGCCTTATTCGGAAAAGCGCGGGACTTTATCCGAACATTGCGTTGCGGCGATAAAAAGCGCTTTAAGCTACGGTAAACACGGACTTTTGGTAATGGGAAGCGGCGACTGGAACGACGGTATGGATTATGTTTGCGCCGAAGGAAAAGGGGAAAGCGTTTTCAATTCTATGCTGGCTTATTACGTTATAAAGAAATTTATTCCTTTTTGTCCCGATAAAGCTGCGGAACTGGACAGAATAGCCGAGGAATTGAAAACTTCGATAAACGTATTTGCATTCGAAGGGGACCGTTACAAACGGTTATATACCGACGACGGCAGATGGTTGGGCGGAAAAAACTGCGAGTCCCTTTCCCTCGATCTGCTCGTACAGAGTTTTGCCGTTATCAGCGGAATTGCCGAAGGAGAAAGGGCGGAAACGGTTTTGGACGTATGCCGCAGTCTCATTGACGAAAAAGCCGGCATAATACGGTTGCTCGATCCGCCGTCGGATAAAAAAGATTACCTGGGATACATTTCGGCTTATCCGAAGGGAGTGAGAGAAAACGGAGGTCAATACACCCACGCCGCCATGTGGTATCTGATAGCGTTGACCTTAAAGGGAAGGCAAGATGAGGCGTTCAAACTATTTCAGATGATAAATCCGGTAGAAAAATGCCGTACCGAAGAAAAATCGGCAATGTATATGGGAGAACCTTTCGTTTTGAGCGGAGACGTATATTCCAACCAAGACAATTACGGCAGAATGGGATGGAGCTGGTACACGGGAAGCGCCGCCTGGGCATACCGTCTGATCACCGAATTCTTTTTCGGTATCAGGCGACAAGGTGAATATCTTTCTATAAAACCCAATTTGCCGAAAGCTTTGGACGGAAGCATAGTAACGTACCGTTTTGAAGACAGCGTTTATATCATAGAATTCCGTATCGGAAAAGAAAATCGTCTTACCGTGGACGGAAGGGAGCAGAACTCTTTCCGATTTCGACCCGAAAAAAACAAACGTGAAAAAATTCTCGTGGAGACTGTATCGGAAGGAATTTCGGGAGAATGACGGAAAAAGAAAAAAATACGCCTGTGCGAGGAAAAATTTAGGTTGACTTTATCGAATAATATAATTATTATATAGATATGGATTTATTCGATATGAACCGCACTTCAAACGCTCCGCTTGCGGAAAGGATGAGATGCGAGGAACTTAAGGATTTTATCGGACAGGAACATCTGGTGGGGGAAGGTTGTCTTTTGCGGAGGGCTATTATTGCCGACAGGTTGGGGAGCTGTATTTTTTACGGACCTCCGGGGACGGGCAAGACCACTCTCGCCCATATCATAGCCAATGCCACGAAATCCAATTACGTTTATCTTAACGCCGTCAGCAGCGGTGTAGCCGAAGCAAAGGCAGTGATAGAAAAAGCCGGGAAGGAACTGGCTTATTACGGCAGAAAAACCTATCTTCTTTTAGACGAATGTCACCGCTGGAACAAGGCTCAATCCGATTGCGTGCTGGGAGCGATGGAAAAGGGAGAAATTATTTTTATCGGAAGCACTACGGAAAACCCTTACGTCAGTATGACGAAAGCTATAGTTTCCCGATGCAGGATCTTCGAATTTCGTCCGCTTACCGCCGACAATATAAAACTCGGTATTCAAAGAGCCTTGTCGGACAAGACCAACGGGTTGGGAAACTACGACGTAAAAATCGACGATGACGCTATAAATCAATTTATATACGCTTCCAACGGGGATATGAGGGTCGCCCTCAATTCCTTGGAATTAGCGGTACTCAGCACCCCATCCGACAAGGACGGTAAAATTACCGTAACCAAGGAAATTGCTTCCCAATCCACGCAAAAACCTGTCATATCGCTGGACGAATCGGCTTATTACGATATAATAAGCGCATTTTGCAAATCTTTAAGGGGAAGCGATCCCGACGCTGCGGTTTATTACGCAATGCGGCTTATTTGCGCAGGGGCGGATCCTATGCTCGTTTGCAGAAGATTGATAGTTCATTCCGCCGAAGACGTGGGACTAGCCGATCCCATGGCGTTGAATATTGCCGTAAACGCCACTCTTGCCATGGAAAGGCTGGGTTTACCCGAAGGCAGGATCCCTTTGACCGAAGCGATAATCTACGTTTGCAAAGCGCCTAAGTCGAACAGCGTGGTCAGGACTCTTTACTCCGCCGTGGCGAAAGCCGAAGAAGGTCACGACGACGTTCCGACATATCTTAGAGACAACCATTACCGTTCCGAAAAGGACACGTCCTACAAATATCCGCACGATTACGGTGGATACGTCGAACAGCAATATTTGCCCGACGACATCAAAACAGAAAAATTTTACGTACCCGGGAATAACGGGGAAGAAAAAAATTATAAAAATTTATGGAGGATGACATGAAAGAACTCAAAGGTACTCAAACCGAAAAAAATCTTTGGACGGCGTTTGCGGGAGAAAGTCAAGCCCGCAACAAATACGATTATTTTGCTTCCAGAGCAAAAAAAGACGGATATGAACAAATAGCCGCATTTTTTGCCGAAACCGCAAATAACGAAAAAGAACACGCAAAAATCTGGTTCAAACTATTACAAGGCATCAACGGAACGGAACAAAATCTCGTAGACGCAGCAGCAGGTGAAAATTACGAATGGACCGATATGTATGCCGGATTTGCCAAGGTTGCGAAAGAGGAAGGTTTCGATTACATAGCCGAACTTTTCGCAGGCGTAGCCGCAATCGAAAAAGATCACGAGGAAAGGTATAAGAAATTACTTGCCAACATCAAAGACGGCAGCGTGTTCGTAAGAGACGGAAAACTGGCATGGAAATGCCGTAACTGCGGTAACGTCGTATATGCCGACGCCGCTCCCGAAGTCTGTCCCGTTTGCTCTCATCCCAGAGCTTATTACGAAATTAAATCAGAAAATTATTGATTTTTAGATTTATCGACGACCGTTTATTAGTAATATGGGGAGAAGGTGACTTCTCCCCGAAAAGAGCACAATGATAGAAATAAAGAATTTAACTAAAACCTATGCGAAGTCTGCCGTAAAAGCGGTGGACGATTTGACTTTGAACGTAAAAGGCGGGGAAATTTACGGTTTTCTCGGACCAAACGGAGCGGGAAAATCCACCACTATAAAATGTATGACGGGGATATTGCCTTTCAGCGAAGGCGAAATAAGGATATGCGGAGTCAATCTTAAAGAAGCCCCGGTGGAAGCCAAGTCTCATGTAGGGTTTATTCCGGACGAACACGTTTTATACGAGTCGCTCACGGGATTTCAGTATGTGGAATTTATAGCCGACGTTTTCAACGTCTCGTCCGACAAGCGGAAAGTACTGCTTGAAAAATACGCTGCCGCTTTTGAAATGAGCGATAAACTTCAGGATAAAATATCGTCGTACTCGCACGGAATGAAGCAAAAGATCAGCATCATTTCCGCACTTATTCACGAGCCTGAGGTTTTGATATTGGACGAACCGATGACCGGACTCGACCCTAAATCCAGTCACGAACTCAAGCAAATTATGAAATCGTACGCCGATGCCGGAAAGACGGTTTTCTTTTCGTCGCACGTTCTGGAAGTGGTGGAAAAAATTTGTACAACGATAGCCATTATTAACAAAGGCAAACTGGTTACGGAATTCAAAATCAGCCAATTGCAGGACAAAAAAGCCGATATGAACCTCGAAGAACTTTTCCTGAAACTAACTTCGGACGGAGAGGGCGATGAGTAAAATAAAACTCTTTTTTACTTTATTGAAAACTTGCAGCATAGACGCCCTGTCCACCGTGGGAAGATTGTACGGTTTTCGCAACCGTGAAAAAAACCGTGAAAGGAGTTCTTCTTTATCGGTTGCAAAAAAAACCGCGCTCATAGCCGGTGCGGCGCTGTTGGTTATTATTATCGTCCTATACCTTTCTTTCAGCGTTTTCAATTCGGCCGTTCTTTCTTATGCGGCGGGAGTATCCGTGGATTTTTTATACGGTATTCTGTTTATGGTCCAACTGATAGTTTTGTTTTTCGGTTCGGCGACCACCATAAATTATCTTTATTACGGAAAAGACAACGCCTTATTGCAATCCTTACCCGTTTCTTCGGGAATGATCTTTGCGGTAAAATTCACGCTTTCGTATTTAGGCGAACTGATAATATCTTTTTTTATCGCTTTGCCGTGTCTGATAGCTTACGGGATAGGGGTTAGCGTTGCCGGCGGAAGCTTAGCCTGGAGTTATTATCTTTTGAGCGTAATAGGCGTTTTTTTACTTCCGGTATTTCCGCTGTTGGTAATAAGCATTATTTCCGTTCCGCTGATGTATCTCGTTTCTCTGATGCGTAACCGCAATCTGGGTAAGACTTTAATTATGGCTTTGACCACCGTTCTTTTCCTGGCTTTATATTTTGTGATTATTTTCGGTTCGATGCCGGTTTCGAACGGGGAGAGTTCCGAACTTTCGGGCGGTTTTGTTGCGGGAATAAGAAATATAGCTGCGATAGGTATCTATAATTACAGTTTCGTCAACGCATTGCTGAATATAGACGTATTTCTCAATTCCATTATCTATCTTGCAGGATTAACGGGAATTTTTGCTTTAGCATTGGTTCTGAGTTTTCTTTTTTACGCAAAAGGCATTTCCATCGTTGCGGAATCCGCTTCGGGCGGGAGGGCAAAAAGAAAAAACAAGGAGACGGTTTTTTCTGCCTCTTCTTTCGTGAAAAGCTTTGCCCGAAAAGAATTAAAAACTCTCATCGGGACCCCCGCATTATTGCTCAGCAGTATTATGGGAATAATTCTTTTGCCTGCCATTATTATTTTTTACGGTAAACTCGGAATGATGAGTTTCGGGGAGGAGACCGTAGCTCCTGCGGCAGGTTTTGTCGGGTTCGTATGTTTTTTTGCTTCCATAATGCTTTCCTCTACGAATTATTTTTCACTCGTAGGTTTTTCAATGGAAGGAAAAAATATAAATATTCTGAAATCGTTACCGGTTTCTCCGAAAGATATAGTCAAGGTAAAACTTTGGACGGCGGCGGCTTTCAATACCGTAACGGCAATAGTCGTTACCGTAGCTTGTCTTATTGCTATTTCCGTAGACAGGTGGATAGCGGTTTGTCTGTTGCCCGTTTTCCTTTTGAACGGCTTTGCTTCCGCAGCGTCGGGATTGTATAACGATCTCAAGAATCCTAATTATAAATTCGTAAACATCAACGAACTTACGAAAAACAACAAAAAGGCTGTTAAACCCATGTTGCTAAATATGGCGTTAGGCTTGATATACTTCATCGAGGGTATGGTCTTTTCACTCGTACCCGAAATAGGCCTCGCTATAGGGAAAGGGGGAGTGTATTCCGTTTTGATTTTATCGATAATAGCAATAAATATTATAATGATTGCAGCGGTAATGCCGAAATTAAATAAAAACGCCGAGGAATTTTTCTTCAGGACGGAGGTATGATTTATGCGTAAATGCGCATTGGACGTGGGCGACGTGAGGGTAGGGATAGCTTTCAGCGACGTAACGGGACTAATAGCAAATCCCGGCGAAACCTATAAACTCAGCGGAAACGAAGAACGGGATTTCACTTATTTTGCGGGAGAGATCAAGAGAAAAGAATGCGACGGAATAGTGGTTGGATTGCCTTTGAATATGGACGGCACGGAGGGCGACAGAGCGTTAAAATCCAGAGCTTTCGCCGATAAACTCTCGCAATATACCGAGATACCGATAGTTTTTCAGGACGAAAGACTGTCCACCGTCAGCGCCGAAAAAATGCTGATAGAAAGCGGCGTAAGACGGGAAAAAAGAAAACAAGTAGTCGATAAAGTTGCGGCAACGATAATTTTACAAACTTATCTTGACCGCATAAACAGAAAAAATTTTTAGGAGGTGCAAAAATGGAAGACAACAGAGATAAAACTTATCTTGACGAGGACGATGAAATAGTCACTTTAACTTACGATAACGGCGAAAAAGAAGATTTTTATTTGATTGCCGAATTGGACTATGCAGAAAAATGGTACGCTTATCTTGTGCCGGTGGAACCCGACGAGGAATTCGAGGACGACGAGGTTTTGGTTTACGAAATAGCTTCCGACGACGACGGCAACGAGTGTTTCCTTCCGGTGGAAGACGACGAACTGGTAGAAAAACTTGTCGATATGCTGAACGACGAACTTAGTGAAGCGGAATAATTGTTTTTTTATAAATAATTGAAAAAAAATAATTGCCAAAAACCGTCGGTTATGATATTATATTTAAGAAATTACGAACCGACACGGAGAGGGGATTGTTGTCCGAACGGATTGTCACCCTTGCAGATGGTCGGGGAGATATAAACAAGGAGGTTTTTTTATAATGTCAGTAATTTCAATGAAACAACTTCTGGAGGCCGGCGTACATTTCGGTCACCAAACCAAGAAATGGAATCCTAAAATGAAGAAGTACATCTTCGACGCCAGGAACGACGTTCATATCATCAACCTGGAACAGACCGTCGAAGCCGTGGAACAGGCTTACGCTTTTATCCGTGACGTAGCCGCTTCGGGAAAATCCATTCTTTTCGTCGGCAAGAAAAAGCAGGCTAAGGAGGCCATTCAGCAGGAAGCTACCCGCTGCGGTATGTTCTATATGAATCAGCGTTGGCTGGGCGGTACCTTGACCAATTTCGCCACCATTCGTACCAGAATAGACAAACTCAACAAACTCAATCAGAGCGAAATCATCGGCGAATTCGATCTTCTTCCCAAAAAGGAAGTCATTAAACTCAAAGCCGAAAGAGACGTGTTGGAAACCAACCTCGGCGGTATCAAAAATATGCGTGAACTGCCCGGCGCGTTGTTCGTGGTAGATCTTAAGGTGGAACATCTCGCCGTGAAAGAAGCCAGAAGTCTCGGTATACCCATCGTAGGACTCGTCGACACCAACTGCGATCCCGAGGAAGTCGATTATCCCATTCCCGGTAACGACGACGCCATCCGAGCCATTAAGCTTATTGCCGGAGTTATAGCGGACGCAGTCATCGAAGCTAAAGAAGGTAAGGCTGAAGAAACGGAAAAAGCCGAAGAAGTTAAGGAAGAGAATGTAGCCGAAGCTACCGATAACGAATAATAGCAAGACGGAGGAATATATATATGGCATTCACAGCTAAAGACGTACAAGATTTAAGAGCACGCACCGGCGTAGGCATGATGGATTGCAAAAAGGCGCTGGTAGAAACCGACGGCAATATGGAAAAAGCCATCGAATATCTTCGTGAAAAGGGCATAGCCACCGCCGCCAAGAAAGCGGGCAGGATAGCCAGCGAAGGTATAGTGGACAGCTACATCCATATGGGCGGTAAAGTCGGCGTTTTGCTCGAAGTCAACTGCGAAACCGACTTCGTTGCCCGTGGCGAACAGTTCAGGAATTTCGTTCACGACGTAGCTTTGCAGATTGCGGCGGCAAGACCCGTTTATGTGACCAAAGAGGAAGTTCCCGCTGCGGAAATCGAACACGAAAAAGAAATTCTGAAAGCTCAGGCTCTTAACGAAGATAAACCTAAGCCTCTCAACATCATCGAAAAAATGGTGGAAGGCAGAGTGCAGAAATATTACAAAGAAGTATGTCTTATGGAACAGGATTTCGTTAAAGATCCTTCCAAGACCATCACTCAGCTGCTCAACGAGACCATCAGCGCCATAGGCGAAAAAATCACCGTAAGACGTTTCGTAAGATACGAAATGGGCGAAGGACTTGAAAAGAAAGTAGATAATTTCGCCGAGGAGATCAATGCTCAGGTCGCCAAGATGCAGAGCAACAAATAGTTTTTTCGTAAAGGCTGGACAGCAATCGTTCAGCCTTTTATTTTTATCGATCTGGAGGATACGAATGTTCAAAAGAGCTTTGATAAAACTCAGCGGAGAGGCGCTTGCCGGGAAAGAAGGTTTCGGAATCGATCCGAACAAGGTAAACGAAGTGGCAGGTCAGATAAAAAAAGTTACCGAACAAGGCGTGCAGGTCGGCATAGTCGTAGGGGGCGGAAACTTCTGGAGAGGGAGACAGGGTACCAATATGGACAGAACCACCGCAGACCACATGGGTATGCTCGCCACGGTAATTAACGCTTTGGCGTTGCAGGACGCTTTCGAAAAAGGCGGGATCCCCACCAGGGTGCAGACCGCTTTAACCATAACACGGGTAGCCGAACCTTATATCCTGGGGAAAGCTCTTCGTCATTTCGAAAAGGGCAGAGTGGTTATTTTTGCGTGCGGCACGGGGAATCCTTATTTTTCCACCGATACCGGAGCGGCGTTAAGAGCGGCGGAAATTCAGGCCGACGTCTTGATGTTGGCTAAGAACATCGACGGAATATACGACTCAGATCCCAGAAAAAATCCCTCTGCCAAGAAATACGACAGCATCGAATACATCGATTTCATCAAACAGGGACTTACCGCCATCGATACCACGGCAGTCAGTCTGTGTATGGAAAACAAAATTCCTATCATTGCTTTCGGGCTCAACGAGAAAGACAGTATCGT
>CASDZI010000026.1 GCA_949285605.1 uncultured Christensenella sp. | reverse complement strand
AAAGGGTTTCCGTCAGAAAATATTCCGCCCGTTCGGGCTTTTCCAGGAATTTCATTTCCGCCCAAAGGGAAAGGAGCGTAAAACTTCTTACCAAATTTTTCAATATAAAATACGGCCGGAATTGATGAGAATATTGTCGGAATCGATAAGACCGCCTGCCGCAATGCAGGCGGTCGGAAAGGAAGATCCCGATATTTTTAACCTCAGCGTTTGGAGCTGCCGACTTCCTTCACTGCGTCGATTATTTTTTCCAACGCCGCCACGTCCTCGGCTTTGGTTTCCGCTTTTACCGTCAGACGGAAGTCGTCGTTGCTGCGGTAATGGGAACGTATGGTCTCCAATTCGTTTACGGCTTGCTTAAGTTCGTAAAGCTCGAAAGAGGCTGTCAGCTCGGACAGGTATATGGAGGCGTTGGCGAGTTGGTTCTGAACGGCGAGAAGCTTGACGTAATTAAGATCCTTGCCGGTTTTAACCGACGCCACGCTCTTCTTTGCTCTACGCAGGCAGGACAAGGTCTCGTCATATTCCGTATTTTTATGAAACTTAAAGTTCAGGCAGACGAAAATAATCAACAGGGAACCTAAAAACAGGTAATCCAACCATAACGTGCCGAAACTCACCAAATCGACGGCGACCAGGAAACAAGCGGTGGCAAAGGCGCAGATGCCTATGAGACAAAATAAATTGAGGAGTTTGTTTTTCATTTCGACGCCTCCTTCGACGGGAAGTTGACGGTGACGGTCTTGAAGGGAATGTCTATGCCGTCTTGCTTGAAGCGGTTATAGACGTTTTCGGTCAGGTCGTAGTAGACGTCCCAGTAATCGGGGTTGTTGACCCACACCCGACAGCGAAAGACCAGACTGCTTTCGGCGTGCTGATAGAGCCGAACCAGCGGTTCGGGATTTTTCAGAACCTTTTCGTGAGCGAGCACGGTTTCCGTTATGGCTTTTTTGACCTCTTCCAGATCGCTCCCGTAGGCGGCGGAAAATTCCAGATCCACCCGTCTGGTGGGGCGGGCGGAATAATTTATTATTTTATCGCTGTTGACGTTGCGGTTGTTGACGACGACTTTTTTGTTGTCGGAGGTGTATATGACGGTATGCATGAGCCGAATGCTCTTTATGGTACCTTCCACCCCGTCCACTTCGATATAATCGCCCTCTTTGAAGGGTTTATTGAAGATTATCATTATGCCGCTGGCAAAGTCGCTGAGGCTGTCCTTGAGAGCGAGACCTACCGCAAGTGCGGCGCTGCCCAGGACGGCTATGAGCCCGGCGCTAACGTTGGGAACGAGAATGGTTATCACCAGATAAATCAAAAGGGCATACAACGCAAAATGTATTATCGACACCACGAAAGAAATCGTCGTCCTTGCCATCGAAGTCTTTTGCAAAGAGTTCTTACTGATGCGGGAAATGATCTTTATGACCAACAGTCCCATAAACAGCACCACCAGCGCCGTGACGATATTCTTTCCCGTGCCGGCAAGAAAGACTTTCAGTTTTTCCAAGAAAGCGTCCATTTCGTACCTCCCGGTAAAGAATAATTTTATTTTAACAAATCGTGGTAAAAAATAAAAGCTTTTTACCCCTTATGTTTGACTTAAACGGAATAAACGTGGTATTATTTATTAAGTTTATTTCTGAATAATTTGCGAGGCAAACATGACAAAGGCATACAATCCTTCCGAAATCGAAAAAAAATGGCAGAGCTACTGGTACGATAACAAAATTTTCCATGCCGTGGAAGAACCCGGCAGGAAAAAGTTTTACGGACTTATCGAGTTCCCGTATCCGTCGGGAGCGGGCATTCACGTAGGACACGTCAGAGCTTACACCGGTATGGAAGTTATTGCGAGAAAACGCCGTATGGAAGGATACAACGTGCTTTTCCCTATAGGTTACGACGCATTCGGACTTCCCACCGAAAATTACGCCATGGCTACCGGCAGGCACCCTCGGCTTGTCACCGACGACAATATCCGTCATTTCGACGAACAACTCCGTAAAGTCGGTTTTTCCTTCGATTACGACAGGGCGGTGGACACCACAGACCCCGATTACTACCGCTGGACGCAGTGGATATTTTTGCAGATGTTCAAGAAAGGACTGGCGTATAAGTCCACCACTCTCGTCAATTTCTGCCCCAAGTGCAAAGTGGTCCTCGCCAACGAAGAGAGTCAGAACGGCATTTGCGACCGTTGCGGTTCCATGGTGGAACAGCGGGAAAAAGACGTGTGGTTCCTGCGTATCAGAAATTACGCCGAACGTCTGTTGAGCGGATTGAAGGATCTGGATTTTCTGGAAAAGATCAAAGTCGAACAAACCAACTGGATAGGGAAAAGCCGAGGTGCCGAAGTGGTGTTCAAAGTCCGTGCAGGCGAAAAAGAATATCCTCTCAAGGTTTACACCACCCGTCCCGACACCATTTTCGGGGTGACGTTCGTGGTGGTCAGCCCCGAACATCCCGTGCTGAAAGAATTTGCTTCCTTTATAGAAAACCTCGACGAAATTTCCGCTTATCAGCAGAAAGCCAAATTGAAAAAGGAATTCGAAAGGGTGCATCTTGCCAAGGAAAAGAGCGGCGAGCTCGTCAAGGGAATAGTCGCCGTCAACCCAGTCACAGGCACCGAGATACCGGTATTTTGCGCCGATTACGTTATGATGGATTACGGTACGGGGGCCATTATGGCGGTGCCCGCACACGATACGAGGGACTACGAATTCGCCAAGAAATTCAACCTCCCCATAATCGAAGTCATTTCGGGAGGGGATATAGAAAAGGAAGCGTATATCGCAAAAGAAGGCGGAAAGATGGTCAATTCCGGTTTCCTGAACGGAATGGAGGTTTCCGAAGCCATACCGGCTATGATAGACTATATGGCGAAGAAGGGTATAGGGACGCCTAAGACCGATTACAAAATGAAAGACTGGGCGTTCAACCGTCAGAGATACTGGGGAGAGCCCATTCCCATAATCAACTGTCCTCATTGCGGACAGGTCCCCGTTCCCGAAAACGAACTGCCCTTGAAACTTCCGCCGCTGGAGGACTTCAGTCCCACCGACGACGCCTCCAGTCCTTTGAGCAAAGTTACCGACTGGGTCAACACCGTCTGCCCGATATGCGGCGCTCCAGCCAAAAGGGAGACCGACACCATGCCGCAGTGGGCAGGGAGCAGCTGGTATTTCTTGAGATATATGTCGCCGTCCTGCGACCACGCTCCCGTGGACAAGGACGCTTACAGCTACTGGAACCAGGTGGACTGGTATAACGGAGGTATGGAGCACGTCACCAGGCACGTCATATACAGCCGTTTCTGGAATATGTTCCTTTACGATATCGGCGTGGTGAGCAAGGAGGAGCCCTACCTCAAACGTACCGCACAGGGGCTTATCCTCGGAAGCGACGGCGAAAAGATGAGTAAGTCCAGAGGAAACGTCGTCAATCCCGACGACGTCATTAAAGAATACGGCGCCGACACGTTGCGTACTTTTATATTGTTTATAGGGGATTACGAAAAGCCCGCTCCCTGGTCTGTGGAAGGAGTGAGAGGCTGCAGAAGGTTCCTCAACAGGGTATGGGCGCTCGCCGACATGATCAAGGAGACGCCTACCGACGACGTCAATATGGCTGCCGTCATAAAGAAAACTTCCGAGGACTACGAAGCCGTCAAGTACAACACCGCCATAGCCTGTCTTATGACCGCCGTCAACCAGTTCTATAACAGAGGCTCGGTGACGAAGGGAGAGCTGGAAATCCTTTTGAAACTTCTCTATCCCGTAGCGCCGCACATAACCAGCGAAATGTTCGAAAACCTGACCGGTAAAAAAATAGAAAAAGAGTCCTGGCCGACTTACGACGAGAAAGACCTGGTGGACGACGTGGTGGAAATACCCGTTCAGCACAACGGTAAACTCAGGGCGAAAATACTCGTTCATAAGGACGAAAGCGAGGCGGAAATAGTGGAAAAAGCCAAAGAAGCCTTCCCGCCGTTCAAAGAAATGAATATTGTCAAGGTAATTTACGTCAAAGGACGTATCCTGAACCTTATCGCAAAATAAAGAATTTTTTTGAAAACAAAGAAAAAAATGCGACTAAAACAGTTGCATTTTTTTTTGTAAAATATTAAAATAATGGAGAAAATAAAATTCCATTTCAGGAGGATAAATATAATGGCTAAAGTAAAAATTGGTATCAACGGTTTCGGAAGAATCGGCCGCTTGGTTTTCCGTGCTTGCTGCGCAAGAAACGACGTTAAAGTAGTCGGAATCAACGATCCCTTTATCGACGTGAACTATATGAAGTATATGCTTCAGTACGACAGCGTACACGGTCGTTTCGACGGGGACATCGAAGTAGCCGACGGCAAACTCATCGTCAACGGCAACGAAATTACCGTTTTTGCAGAAAAAGACCCCGCCAACATCAACTGGAAGAGCTGCGGAGCCAAATACATCGCCGAAGCTACCGGCGTATTCACCACCACCGAACTCGCTAAAGTTCACATCAAAAAAGGCGGCGCCAAGAAAGTCGTCATCACCGCACCCAGCAAGGACGCTCCTATGTTCGTTTGCGGCGTAAACCTCGACAAATACGACAAGAAGATGAAAGTCGTTTCCAACGCAAGCTGCACCACCAACTGCCTGGCTCCTCTCGCCAAAGTAGTTAACGACAAATTCGGTATCATCGAAGGACTTATGACCACCGTTCACGCCACCACCGCTACTCAGAAGACCGTTGACGGACCCAGCAAGAAAGACTGGAGAGGCGGACGTGGAGCAGGCTGCAACATCATTCCTTCCTCCACCGGAGCCGCTAAGGCCGTAGGAAAGGTCATTCCCGAACTCAACGGCAAACTTACCGGTATGGCTTTCCGTGTGCCCACTCCCGACGTAAGCGTGGTTGACCTCACCGTCAGACTGGAAAAGGAAGCTACCTACGACGAAGTTAAAGCCGCTATCAAAGAAGCCAGCGAAACCTATATGAAGGGTATCCTCGGTTATACCGAAGACGCCGTGGTCAGCACCGACTTCGTTCACGAATCCCGTACTTCCGTGTTCGACGCTTCCGCAGGTATCGCCCTCAACGGAAACTTCATGAAACTGGTCAGCTGGTACGACAACGAGTGGGGTTACAGCAACAAAGTCGTGGACCTCATCGTTCATATGGCCAAAGTGGACAAACAGAAATAATTTCCTTTACTTTAAGGTCATTCCCAAGCGACGCATCTTCGGTGCGTCGTTTTTTTTGTTGCCGAACGAGTTATTGCAAATTAAATATTATTATAGTATAATAAGTTTTATGAAAAAGAGAATAATAGCGCTGTTTATAATAATATGCGCAATGCTGTTGTTGACGGCGTCCTGTGCCGGAAACGACTCGGAGGAAACGGGCGTTCCGCCCTCGCCGCAGCAATGCGAACATTCCTGGTCGGACTGGAGCGTGCACACCGAAGCTTCCTGTACCGAGGAAGGACGGGAAAAAAGGACCTGCTCCCTTTGCGGCGCAGAGGACTTCAGGACGGTTTCCGCCATAGGGCACGACTACCGCACGGTGACCGTTGCGGCTACCTGCACCGAGGACGGGAGCGTTTCCGAAGTGTGTTCCCGTTGCGGCGATACGAAGCTAAAAAGCACCTTGCCGAGCGAAGGTCACGATTATAACGCCATTAACGAATGCGTGAAATGCGGCGCAAAATACTCCTCTCAAGGGTTGACCTTTGCCCCTTACGGGGACGGATACGCTTTGATCTCGGCGTCGTCAGTCACAGACGAATTTTTGATAATCCCCGAAAAGTTCGAAGGTAAATCCGTTGTTTCGGTATCCGAAAATGCTTTTACGGATACTCATTTTAACGGTATATACTTTCCTGCCACGGTTATAGAAATAAAAGCGGATATTGCTTTAATCGATGCGGATAAACTGTGTTTTGCTTCCTCGAGTTTTCCCGACGGAGTTACGGGAGAAAATTTTGCAGGAGAAATTGTTTTTAACGCAAAATCGGCAAGGCTCAATTTGCATCACGTATTATGCGGTGCCTTTCCCGAAGAATTATATTTCGAAATAACCGACGCCGAAGGGAATTTCAGTTCGGTTAAAGTGAGCGAAGATATTATCGAAGGAGAGGTGGACCCCCTTGTTGCGGGGGAAAAGACTTTCGGGATAATTTACGACGGTTACGTTTACGAAGTGAGTATTACGTTTTACGAAAAAGGAACTGCGGAGATAATTTCAATTTTTACCGACAAAGGTTATTATCGCACGGTTAAGGAAGGTTTACCCGAAATGACGGTTTGCTTTACCGACGTTTACGGCTACACCGACGAAGTCGGTATCGATTTGCTCGAAATCCTCGAAGAGGTGGATTTTTCCACTGCGGGGATAAAAACCTTTACCGTAAAGTATTACGGGAAAGAATATTCCGTCACGGCGGAACTTTACGATCCCGCCGTCACCGACGTCAGGAGCGTGACCTTCGACAATACCGTTTTCAGAGTGAGACAGGGAACTGATCTGGAGGGGTATTTCGCCCTTACTTTTACGGGGCAGACCGTCCTCGTGAATTACTATGAAGAAGTGAACGGCGAAACGGCGGAATACGTCCTCTTGTCGCAAGGAGACTATTCCGTGGACAATGCCGACGCCGACACCTCCGTTACGGGAAAGTATATCTTTTATTTCCTCTATTGCGGATACCGGAGCGAACTGACGCTGGAAGTCGTACCCGACGGGGAAGCGCAATACGTTTTTACAAGCGGCGACCCGACTCTCGGGTGGACGGCTTATCTTTACGAAGACGGGACGGCGGAATTGTCCGACCTCGGCTACGGCAGGTATGAGTTTGTTGACGGGCTTCTTAACGTGAAAATTTTTATAGAGGGGTGGGAGCTTTCCTTCCTGTTTGTTTACGACACCGACGAGGATACCTATAATTGGTATGACTTCGGAGGGGAAACTCCCTTTGATACGTACGTTTACGAAGACGTTTACGAAGACGTTTACGTCCTCGTGTACGAAAACGGATTGAAATTATGCTCCGGCGAAAACGGAGACGGTATTCAGTTTTCTGCGGAATATACTTTGGAAAACAATAAACTTTACTCGGCAGGTTACTTGTTCGAAATAGATGAAGACGGGAATTTGACGGTAATAAATACTATTTTTTGAAAAAGAAATCGGGTTAAGAATTTATGACTTCTTACGGAAAAAGGAATGCGGTGGGAATAGCTTTGGTGATACTGGTCACTCTGTCGATCATAGGCGGAGTGGTCTACGTCGCCGTGGATTCCAACCGTCCCGACCCCGTGACGGAATTTTTCATAGATACCGCACCGGTGGATTATACCTCTAAAGAAAACGTCGTTTACGTCAAGAAATTCCGAGATGCGGTGAACGGATTTTTGGCGGAACTTACGGGAATAAACGCATCGACTTTTACCGATCAGCTGGTGGAAGCGATGTCGATATCCAGGATACCTGCCGAAAAACTGGGAGGTATGGCGGACGCCGTCAATCAAAACGACCTTACCGGGATCATAGACGCCCTGAACAATTCCTCGCTTACGGAGGAACAGGTACTGAAACTTTTCGAGACCACGAGTTTGCAGTTCGTAAGCTCCTTTCTGGACGGACTTTTCGAGAAAAGCGGACTTACGAGCGAAGAATTCGGAACCGTCCTTTACAATTATTTTCTGCTCTACGGCGGGAGCGAATATTCCGTGCTTTTGTCGGCTTTCGGGAAAGACAATTTTATCGACCTGATAGGGGATACCTCCTATTTCATAACCACGGTGAGCGACGTCAGAAACGGGACGGGCGAATATGTGGACAGCCACGCCATGAGTGCGGCTTTTTATCAGCTGGGAACGGTTTTTCTAAAAGCCGAGAGCGCCGGAGTCGATACCTTGGAAAAGGTACTGCTGTTCCGTTGGAATTACGGCGAGGATAAGAACAACTACCGCGAGATAAATGTTTACACCGCCGCACTGAACAATAAAATAGGTTATCTTTTTCCGCTTTTCGGGTGCGTATTGCGGTCGATAGGCGCCGAAGAAGTGGAATGGGGCAGGGTCTATGCCGAGACGGGGAAAGACTCGGATCTGGTCTATTCGCAGTCGCTTATTGCTAAAGCGGTAGGGAAAGGGCTGGACGGATTTATTTCTTCTTACGGAGAAAAATTCGGTTGTTCGGACAGGGAGACTCTCGCCATACAGATAAAAGCCGTCATAGAAAATCTTTATAAGGCGCAGACTCTGACGGTGGGGGGACGGTTGGATGCGGAAAGCTTCACCGAAAGGCTGGAGAGCCACCTCGCCGCCGTAGACGAATTTTTCGATGCGCTTTCCTTTTTGGAGGAAGTCGATTACGATCACGGCGCCTTGACGGAAATGGAAAGCGAGGGAAGTATCGGTCCTTTGGCGGAAAAAGCCCGTTCCTTGTGGGCGATGGAAGAAGTTGCCGACGTTTTCAATGCGTCCGTTATTTATATGTGGGCGTCGCAGATACTGTACGACCTGGCAGGGGAGGTTCAATGAAGGAAATACTCGTTTGTAAAGGCATCAAAAAAAGTTTCGACGGCAAGACCGAGGTTCTGAAGGGAGTGGACCTCGTCGTGAACAAGGGGGATTTCATCTCCATACTCGGTGCGTCGGGCAGCGGTAAAAGCACCCTTCTCACCATTCTGGGCGGCATGGACGTGCCGACGGAAGGGGAGGTTTTGTTCGAAGGCAAATCTTTGTCGGCGTTGAAGGAAAAACAGCTGGCTTCCCTCAGGAGAACCAAAGTCGGATTCGTTTTTCAGTTCTTTAACCTCGCTCCCTATCTGACCGTGGAGGAAAACATTTATCTTCCTCTGGTTTTGGACGGAAAAAACCCTTCAAAATATCATGAAAAATTCAAATTTTTGACCGATTATCTGAAAATCACGCCGTTGGTGAAGAAAATGCCCTCCGAGCTTTCGGGCGGAGAGCAGCAGCGTACCGCAATAGCCAGGGCGTTGATATACGATCCCGATATAATCTTCCTCGACGAGCCTACCGGCAACCTCGATTCCGGAAGTGCGGAAGACATAATGAAATTGTTGCAGCGTATCAACAAGGACACGTCCACCACTATTTTGCAGGTCACGCACAGCGAACACAACGCCCTTTGCGGCAACCGCCTGATAAGGATAAAGGACGGACTTGTAATCAGCGAGGAAGTTATAGCGGAAGCGTCCTCCACCGACGGAAGGAGCGGAGCGGAAGAGGAGAGTTTCCACGACGTTTCGACCGAAATACGGGAAGAGGAAGATCCGAGCGAGGCGACGGGAGCCGACTTCGCCGCAGAAATATCGGAGAGGGAAAATGAGACAGAAAACGAAGAACTCCCGAAAGAGGAAGAGACTTCGGACGCAGAGTAAAGTCGCTTAGAGAAAGTTAAAATAAAGGAGCAAAGGTGAGGTTACTTTTAAGGCATACCGTAAGGAGCGTAAAGGAGAACAAGGCGCAGCTGGCGGTGATACTTTTGACGGTCATCGTGGTTACGGCGATGTTCTTTGCCACGCTCACCGTAGGGGGGCTTTTCACCAACCTGCAGACTTCGCTCAAAGCCCGTCTCGGCGGAGAGACGGATCTCAGTGTTTCGGGGGGAGTGTTTTCCGAGGCGGCATTCGACGAGTATATCGCCGAAAACGCCGATTCGGTGGAATACACCGAAAAATATATGCAGACGGGAGCTTTATACCGTCCTTCCTCCGGCGACGCCAGCAAGGCGGTTTTGATAGAAGCCACCGACCTCGAGGCTTATGTCGCCGGACATGCGTCGAGCCTGGTGGTTTACGATTCCTACGAATACAGCTACGCTTATCCTGCGGTATGGATAGGCAGGGCGTTCGCCGAAGAAAACGGGATAAAAGCCGGGGACGTGGTGGAAGTTTATGTGGAAATGTATCAGCTTTACCGTAAACTTACGGTAACGTATATTTTCGAAAATTACGGGATATTCGCCAACAGCGTGGTCAACAACTTGCTCGTGGACCTCGACACCCTCGCAAACAAGGGACTCTTGAATCTCGTCAATATCAAACTTACCGACGAGGCAGAAGAAGTCGCCTTCGCCGAGGGACTTAAGGCGAAGTTGGGAGAAGGGATAGAAGTAGGCGAAAGCGTGGACTATGCCGAAATAGACCGTATCGTGGGCAGTAACCAGACCCTATTGAACATAGCCCTGATATTCGTGACGGCGCTTATGGCGTTCATACTGTTTACCGCTTTCCTGGTAATGGCGAGGAAGCGTATCCCCGAACTGATGCTTTTCCGTACCGTGGGGGCGTCTAAAGGAGCGGTCATAGCCATGCTCTTTTGCGAGGGCTTGGTTTACGGACTGGTCGGAGCCGTCGTCGGTACCGTCATCGGCAGAATAGGTATGGGGATCGTCGCCGACAACGTCATTCCGAATTTCCCCGACGCGGTGACTTTCGAGTTTACCGATTACCTTTTCGGAGTGCTGTTCGGGACGGCGGTTTCGGGACTGAGCGCATTGATACCTGCCTTACGAGCGGGCAAAGACTCGGTAAGAAAGGTAACCTCCGACAAAGTCGGCGTCTCCGGGAAGCTGTTTCTACTGCCCCTTGTCATCTCGGCGGCGGTTATGACGGCGGCGGCGTTGTGCGTGGCTTTCGTAAAGGTGTATACCGTGGCGTTTACCGTGTTTCTGGTGGCGGCGGCGGCGGTATTCGTGTTCTTTGCAATACCATTCGTGCTAAAAGGAATTTCCGCCCTGTTCGGGAAAAAGGGGAGTGCGGGACTGGCGGCAATGAGCGTTAAACGCAACCCCTTGAACCGCACCTTGAGCGGGTTGGTAGGGTTCGTGGTGGTGTTCACTTTCGTAATAGTCAGTATAGTCAACGTCATAATCGGTGCGGTCAGACCTGCCAACGAAAGGTTTTCTGCCGACTACGTCGTGGCGTCGGTAAATGAAACCGATCTGAGACAAGTCAGTCTCTCATTGGAAAAGGTATACGGCATAAGCGAAGTAAATATTCACTTTTATGATACTTTTATATGGGAAACGGATACCCAAAGTGTAGAATATACCGTTTACGGTACCGATAATTCCTCAGGGCTGGAGGGGCTGGGAAAGGACTGGGCGGACGGAATAAAAAAGGCGTTTGACTCTACCCTGAATCCCGTCATAATAAGTTACGATATGGCTAAAAGACTGGGCTTGGAGACAGGCGACGTAATAAAGCTTACTTTGTCCGACGGACGTACTCTTTACGACGAGTTTACCGTGGTAGGTATCGACGAAACGGTGACGAGCAACGACAGGGTTATGATAATCCGCAACAGTTCCTTCCGTATCGACGCCAAAGACTATACTCCCGACGAGGGAATGATATTTATAAACGTGAGGAGCGACGTGCCGAACGACGATCTTTACCGAGAATTGCGGGACAGGCTGGAAGGGGAGCTTTGCTATATTCTGGAATTTACGGACTGGGCGTACGCCACCAGCGTAGGGATAAGGGGCGTGGTGACCTTGCTGCAGATACTCCAGGTTCTGATAGGGGCGGTGGCGTCGATAGGCGTAGTCAATCTCACGCTGGTGACTTTGATGAGCAGGAAAAGAGAATACAATATCTACGAAGCCGTGGGACTGGACGGGAGAGGATACGTCAGGCTGTCTTTGTCGGAAAGCGTGATAATCGGTATTGCGGGAGCGGCGGTGGGCGTGGGACTTTCGCTGATAGCGAATTTACTTATTCCGGTGTTTGCCGGCATAATAGACAGATTTCCCACGGTTGACGTTTTCCCGTGGCAACTGGGTGTGACGGCGATCTGCGCCGTAGCGGCGTACTGCGCAATATATCTTGCGTCGGCTCTTTTCCGCCGGAAAAAACAGAGTATCGAAAGGAACGTGTTATAGGACAAGGAAATTTCCGAAAAATAAAAAAATCTCCGTTGCGGCGGAGATTTTTTTAAGTCGGATCAATTTTAGCCGATTATATTTCGCCGTCGTTATCGGAGGATTCTTTGTCCGCAGGGAAAGAGGGGACGGCTTGTTCGGGTCGGGATTTTTTCCTTACGGCGGTCAGGGCGAGAGTTTTGTTGACGGCGAGGACTACGGGAGGAGTCACCACGGTGCAGACCACTAATTCCAGTATGGAATTGGTCAAAATCGTCCCGGTGAGCCACTCCCACCCTATGGCGCTGCCGCCCGAACCCAACTCTCTGCCGTAATAAAACAGCAAGGTAAATCCGAGGACTCCCACGGTATTGGTCAGTACGCCTATCGCCGCTCCGAAAGCGTTGGCTAACAGAAGAGGCATTTTCGGGAAAAGTTTGGGCAGTCCCTTTACGGTAAGATAAGCGAAAAGCCCTATGAGGATACGGGGAAAAACGCTTACGAGAGGGTTGTAGAAAGCAAAACTCAAAACTATCGGTCTTATGAAATGTCCTACCAGGGAAACCAGTCCGAAAAACAGTCCGGTAATCATTCCGTTCAGCCAGCCTAAAACCTCGGCGGAAATTATTATTGCGATAATCGGTATCACGGCGAGACTCAAAGGGCCTATCTGAATGGGAATGGCGACGAACAAAAGTACCATTGCGCAAAGTACGGCGTTCATGGATATTATCTGGCTGCGGGTGTATTTTTTCCATTCGAGATTCTTAAACATAGTCCTTCTCCTCTTTGAACCCTTATTTTATACCGAAAAATCCGCTTAGTCAAATAAAAATCCGTCGTCGCACGCATTATGAATGTTTTCCGCTCCCCGAAAAGAACGGTTTATTGTTGTCAAGGCGTTATATTTATGTTACAATAATTAAAAATATATTAAAGAGGCGTCCGATGAGTAAAAAGGGTAAAATATTCACGATCGTTACAGCGGCTATTCTGGTAGCCATTCTTTTGGCGGTGCTTTTGATAGTGTTTATACCCGAAAAGGAAACCTATACGGTGGAACTCGTCCGTCCGGAAGATATTTACATCCCCGATAAATTGGACGACGAAAGGCTGTTCGGACTGTTTTTCTACAACGGAGACGGCAGTATGACCCGTTCCACCGAACCCATAGAAAAGGTGAATTACGATCCTGCAAAGCCCCTTGTCATATTCATTCACGGAATGTTGTATCCCTTCGGTTACAACAGTAACGAACTTATCCCCAACGCCGTGGGCTGGCTGGAAAAAGGTTACAACGTGGCGGAGTTCTGCTGGAGCCAGCTTTCCGACTTTATGCCCAACGTCGGGACGATGAAAGTGTGGGGGAGAGGTTTCGGGAACTTCCAGTACGAAAACGAGAACGGAGAGCGTACCGAGGAAAGCGAAGATCTTTTGAATTACAGCATAGCCGAATGTTTCGTGGCGTACTACCTCGATTTTATGGAAAAGAACGGTTTCAGCGGAAGCGAGATCCGTCTTACGGGGCTTAGTCTCGGCGGCAGCACCGTGGTGGCGTCGATGAGTTATCTGTTCGCCTTGCTGGAAGACGGGCGGATAGACAAGGAATTCATTCCCGACAGAATGAGTCTTTTCGACGCATATCTGGAGTTCACGGGAGGGACGACGGAATACACTGTACCCTGGCTCAACGAACCGATGAACGAGGGCGGTCCGCTGTATTATGCCGTGGAAATCACAAAAAAAGCTCACGATATGGGAATAGCTACCGAATATATAGCGAGCAGTATGGTCAGCAATCTGCCCGACATAGTTTCACCCGGCAGCAGTAAAAAGCTCCACGACAACACGATGTTCTTACAGTTCAACAACGCCTTTGCGGGAATGGATTCCGGTTTGCAGCACACTTCGGGCAAGACCTGGTATTTCGATACCGTATCGGCGGATCCGTTTATGGACAAAACCGACAAGACGGGAACGCAATACGCTTTCGGACCGCTCACGCCCACCCCTTACGTTTACGCAAGGCAGGGGGCAAGGTACTCGATGGACCGTAACCCGACCGAAAAAGTATTTACCGACGACGTTTTATATTCCGACGTGACCGTTCCGAAAATTGCGGGGTTTGCCTTTAACGACGCCAACGCCAACGGGCTCAACGACGACCGTCTCATAAACCGCCTTTCTTCCGTAAAAGCGGAACTTTTCCTCGGGGAAGAGAAGATAGGGGAAGTCATTACCGACGAAAGCGGATATTACGAATTCTCGTTAACAAGCGACGCCGTGGGCAAAACATATACTTTGAAAGTGACCCCGTGCGAGGGTTGGACGTATGCCGAACGGAGCGACGACGAGTATTACGGCAACGCTCTGGACGGGAACGGCACGGCGCAGGTGACCGTGTCGGGCTCCATAGATTTGAAAATTGTTAATTCAGGCTTAATAAAAGGTTAAAGAGGTTATTTCAAGAATGACGAAAAAGACGAAACTCATCATTGTTATCGTGGCCTGCGTGGTACTTGTGGCGGTTACGGCTACTCTTCTCGGGGTTTTTCTGCCGCCGCTGTTTCGGGAAAGCGCAGAGGAAACTTTATTGAAAAAATCGGATATAGCGTATCTTTCCGAAGTTCAGGCGAGCGGTAACCTCGTGTTCGAATGGGTCAAACCTTACAATACTTTCAAACCCACCCTCGTTATCATTCCCGGGGAGAGCGGGGGAGAGGATTTTTCCATGACGCTGGATGCGGCGGAATACACATTCAAGCAGAGCGGCTCGACTTCCACCGACTACGTCGTCGCCGACAACATAGGGTACAGAGCGGAGGGGCTTAAACTCAACCTCGCCGATTACTGGACGAGCGTTGCCGGCTGGAACGTGGTGATTTTCCGTTGGGAAAACTTTACCGACGAAGAAAACCCCGACGACATCATAGCTAAACTCTTCTCTTTGCCGAAAATGCGTTATTCGGTGGAGAACGGTTACGAAACCACCAAGGTCCCGAATTATTCCCTTACCGAAGTGTTCGCCACGCTGTATATAGAAGAATTGTCCGAACAGATAAAGGGGAACGAAATACGTTTCGCAGGAAACGGTACCGGAGCCGATTTAGCGTTGACGGCGTCCTATTATCTTGCGTCCAAGCAGGAAAAAGGCTTGCTGGATAAAGACGTCCTTCCCGCAAGAGTTACCCTCTGCGACCCGTATCTTTCGGTGGACGATATGAACCTTGCCGACAGTGTGATACCCTGGGGAAGTAACATTTCCGACGATTACGGTATGCTTTACGTCGCCGACAAAATGTCGGAGAAAGTGGCTTCCTACGGCGCCGCCATTGAAATGGTGGAAAGTAAGGAAATAGCTACCGTAAAAGTGGAAAGCGGCAGCGGTACTATAGACCAACAGGTAGTAAATTACGCTTACGACGTGGAGATGGGCGAAAACGACGAAGTGACTTTCAATTCCCTCAAAGAAAAACTCGCTTATCTGGAATTCAGAGAAAGTTATTCTGCGAAGTTTTCCGACGGATACAAAGCCAAGAAGCGTATCGCCATGGACTGGTATCTCTACAGCATCATAGGAAGCGACGACTCCGGCAACGCAGGCGCAAGTTACGCCTCAGGTTACCCTCGTTCTCTGAGCGACTTCCAGACCTATTACAGTTACACCGGGTTCAACTGGGCGCCCAACGAGACCCGTCCCATAATAAACAACCGTCAGCTCAACAACGACTCTTCCTCCACCGCTCCCAGTTCCAGAGGCAAGAACTTCGGGCTGAGCGCCTGGACGCCCACCGTTTATACCAGGGCGCTCAGGGGGATATCTTTCAGTATGAAAAAATACCTTACCAAGACCACGAAGGAAACCGTCCACGGCAATCCCGTGTATACCTTCAGCGATTACACCATGGCGTATTTCCGTTCGGAAAACTTCCAGCTTTCCGATCAGGACAGCTATACCCTTATCTGCGGTTACGTCTATAAGGATTACGACGGAGACGGGTATATGAACGACGGCTACGCAGGTATTTCCGAAGCCACGTTGACGGTGAGCGTGACCGACAGCAAGGAAAACGTGATAACGTCCTTCTCGGTAAACGCCGACGATAACGGGTTTTATGCGATACGACTGGAAGATAAGACCGTGGACAGCGAGGGCGATCTTTCCAAGGAAGGCTACGCTTTCAGTTCCACTCATTACGTCAATATAACTTTCGTGCCGGACAGTCACGATTATTATCAGACGGCGTCCGCCGTTTCGGGGGTATATTATCGTACCATCAACGGACACAATTTTACTTCCTACACTACGAAGATCACGATGAACAGTTACTATGCCGACGCCATAACCATAGCTAACTGCCTCGTTAAAGTAAGCGAATGAACGCCCTTATCGTAGTCAACGCTTTTTATACCTCGCAGGCTTCGACCCACCAATGCCGCCGTATGGCGGAGGAACTGGAAAAAAGAGGGGTAAAAAGCGAAATTTTTTCCTCTTCCCGTCCGTGGGACTGTCAAAAAATACCGAAAGCCGATTTTGCGGTGTTTTTCGACAAGGATGTGGCGTTTTGTATGGCGTTGGAAAAGGCGGGGATAAGAGTTTTCAACGGGTCGGAAGGGACGGAGAACGCCGACGACAAAATTAAAACGGCGGTTATCCTCTCGTCGAGGGGCTTACCTATGCCGAAAACGCTGGCTGCCCCGAAGCGTTATACCTACGAAAAAGACGATACCCTTTACGACTATCTTATCGGGGAACTGGGGCTGCCGTTGGTAGTCAAGAAAGCGAGGAGTTCCCTCGGAATGGGGGTTTATCTGGCAAAGACGAGGGCGGAGCTTATCGAACTCGACGAAGAAACGGGAGCGGAAGAAAAACTTTTCCAGTCCTACGAAAAGGGAAGCAAAGGGGAAAGCTACAGAGTTATCGTAGTGGGCGGAAAGGCGGTTGCGAGTATGCGCCTTAAGTCGGAAAACGATTTCCGCAGTAACGCCCACAACGGAGGAATCGCCGAAAAAGCAATCCTTAGTAAAGAATATCTTTCCTTAGCCGAAAAAGCCGCCGAGGGTTTGAAATTAGACTATTGCGGCGTGGATCTTTTTTGCGACCAACCGTCGATTATCGAAGTCAACGGCAACGCTTATTTTGAAAACGCGGAAAGAGTGAGCGGAATTAACATAGCAGGCGTTTACGCCGAATATATTTTAGAAAAAATCAGGAGATAAACGATATGGAAGCCTTCACCGAAGCTATAGTAAACTGGCTCCAGGGAGCTTTTAACAATAATTATCTGGTAACGGTAATAATAAGCATTATTCCGATGATCGAGGTAAGAGGGGCGATAACCGTCGCCACCAATTTGGGAATGAACCCGTGGATAGCGTACGTTCTGTCCTGTTGCAGCGCGCTTATAGTCTGTCCGATACTTCTATTGTTTTTGAAACCCATTTTGAGAGCGTTGAAAAAGACCAAAGCATTTTGCAAAATAGCCACCGCCGTGGAAGAAATGTTTATGAGCAAGGCTAAAAAGCTGGAAAACGACGCCGAAAAAGAGGAAGACGGGAAGGAAGAAGGAAAAGAAGTTCTCGACGAAGAAACTAAAAAACGAAAAAACCGTTTCAACAAGGCGTTGGGGGTGTTTGTGTTCGTGGCGATACCTCTGCCGATGACGGGAGTGTGGACGGGGTCGGCGGTTGCGGCTTTCCTGGATCTGGAATACCGTTACAGCGTGCCTGCCATAGTTCTCGGAAATTTCGTGGCGGGACTTATTATAACCGTACTCAACATAGTTCTCGGAAAATACTCGTCCTTGATACTTCTTGTGCTGGCGTTGTTCGTGTTGGTAACTTTAGTTGCGTTAGTCGTGACCTTTATCGTTAAATATAAAAAAATGAAAAAGAAACAGTCCGCCGACGACGGAAACGGAGAAACGCAAGAATAAAAATCCCTTTGAATTTAACGTAATTTTGCCGTCAACCCGCTTTTTTGAAAGCGGGTTGACTTGTCGTTACGCCGATAATATAATACAAATAAGGACAATAATAAATTTTTTATTTTTTACCGAAGATAATTTTGCATACAATTCTGAAAAATCTATGAAACAGGTCATTTGCACCTTACGGGGAAGGGTAAAATGAAAAGAAAACTTATTATATTGACCGTTATCGTAACTACTCTTGTTCTGATATTTTGCGGTTGCGGCGAAGCGGAAGAGGAAGAACCCGAAAAAAAGGGACTGGAAAAAGGGTATAAAGCCGGGGAAGGTTGTATGTTGCCTCGGGATCTATGCGCATACCGATCCGAAGTCAATGTCTTTCCGGTAAACGACGTCACTCTTTATTATTCTTTCGGGTGGTTATACAGCATATA
>CASDZI010000025.1 GCA_949285605.1 uncultured Christensenella sp. | reverse complement strand
ATGGTTGCAACAGCTTAGAGTCCGTTTATATCAGCGACATTTCTGCTTGGTGCGGTAATATAATTTTCCGTAATGAATCTTCCAATCCTTTGTATAACGGAGCGAATCTTTATCTTAACGGAGAATTTGTGACAGAACTTGTCATTCCCGACGGGGTAACAAACATTGGCTCTTATGCTTTTTATAGATGCAACAGCTTAACAAGCGTGACTATTCCTGTCAGTTTGACAATTATCGGTGAGAGTACGTTTTTTGGTTGCAACAGCTTAACAAGCGTATCTATACCGGATAGTGTGACGAACATCGGCTCTTATGCTTTCTTTGGTTGCAACAGCTTAGAGTCCGTTTATATCAGCGACATTTCTGCTTGGTGCGGTAATATAATTTTCCGTAAAGAATCTTCCAATCCTTTGTATAACGGAGCAAATCTTTATCTTAACGGAGAACTTGTGACGGAACTTGTCATTCCCGATGGGGTAACAAACATTGGCTCTTATGCTTTTTATAGATGCAACAGCTTAACGAGCGTACGAATCCCTGACAGTGTGACGCGCATCGACTCTTCTGCGTTCTACGGCTACAACAGCTTTACAATTTATTGTGAAAATGAAAGCGAACCTACCGGTTGGGATTACGGTTGGGATGGTGGTTGTCCCGTCGTATGGGATTGTAATAACAACGATATTGCAACCGACGGATACATTTATACGTTAATTGAAGGCATTCGTTATGGAATTAAAGACGAGATAGCAATAGTTTCTAAGCAACCTCAATCAATAAGCGGAGCTATTGTTATAGCAAATACGATTACTTACGAAAATCAAACTTATTCCGTTACAAGCATCGGAGAAAATGCATTCAAAGGTTGTGGGGATATAACTAACATAACTATTTCTAACAACGTAACGAGTATAGGGGTGCAGGCGTTCGATTTTTGCGACTCGCTGACGGACGTGTATTACGGCGGAACGGAAGAACAGTGGAACGGTATTTCGATAGGTCGTTACAATGAGAATTTAACGTCGGCGAATATACATTTTTCGGCGGCAGACGGCACGCAAGCCGCGTGAAGAACTCGTTATTTATGCAGACAGATTTTTTACAACGTAATAAACGGCTGAAAGGCAAATCGGAGGGAAAAAATGCATAAAAAGAAAAGTTTTTTGACTATTATTCTTTTGGTGGCGGTTATCGCAACGACGCTTGTCGTGCTGTCGGGCTGTACGGTGGTCGATAAGGTCAAAGGCTGGTTCGGGAAAGACGAACCGGCGGAAGTTGTCGTGGCGGTGGAGTCTGTCGCGGGATACGAAGCCGAAGTCGATAACGAAAAGAATACTGTTTCCTTTACCGCGGGTGTAAACGATAAGGAGTTGGATATTTCCAAATTCGTTTATTCCGAAGGGGTGACGGCGGAAGTCTTTACCGACAAGGCGCTCACCCAGAAGGTGGAAAACAAAGTCAGCTTGAGCGGAGGGAAAAACGTATTCTATATTCAGATATGGAATAACGCAAAGCCCGACGACAAAAAGACTTATACCGTGACCGTGACTAAAGAGGAAGAGACGCACACCCATTCCTTCGGGGCGTGGACGGTGGTTAGTGAAGCCACCTGTACCGCCGACGGCAGAAAAGAAAGGGTCTGCACTTGCGGCGAAAAGGAAACGGAGAGTATTCCCGCCACGGGACATTCTTACGGCGGCTGGACTACCGTTAAAGAAGCTACCTGCGGAGAGGCCGGAGAAAAACAGCGTGTTTGTTCTTCCTGCGGACATACCGAAAAAGCGAGTATTGCCGCCACGGGAAAGCATACCTACGGGGAGTGGGAAACCACGGTGGAACCCACCTGCGTGGCGGGAGAACAAGAGCGGAGCTGTACGGTATGCGGACATACCGAGACGAAAACGCTGGAAGCCGTTGACGAGCATACCTTCGGGGAATGGACGGTTATTACCGAACCCGACTGCTACCACGAAGGCAGCAAAAAGAGCGTTTGCACGGTGTGCGGAGAGGAAGTTACGCAAAGTATTCCCTTCGGTCACAAGTTCGGGGAGTGGTTGACGGTCAAGGAAGCTACCTGCACCGAGAACGGACAGGAAAAACGCATCTGCCGTATCTGCGGAGAAGAGGAAACTCGGGATATAGAAAGTATCGGCGCTCACTCTTTCGGAGAGTGGACGGTGGTCACGGCGCCTGCTTGCACGACGAGCGGGACGGATAAACGCGTCTGCACCATTTGCGGAGAGGAGGAGACCCGTATAGTCGCCGCAAAGGGACACTCTTTCGGAGAATGGGAAGTAACGACAGAAGCTACCTGCGGAGAAGCAGGAGAGAAGCAAAGAGTCTGTTCCGATTGCGGACATATCGAAAAAACCGTTATCCCTGCTACAGGGTTACATAATTTCGGAGAATGGGAAACCGAAACCGAGGCTATTTGTACTGAAGACGGAGTAAAACGGCGTGTATGCGTAACTTGCGGACTGACGGAAAAGCTGCCTATTCCTGCCAAAGGTCACTCTTTCGGAGAGTGGACGGCGGTGACTCCGGCTACCTGTACCGAAGAAGGGCAGGAAAAACGCACGTGTGACTCTTGCGGAGAAGAAGAATTCCGCTCTATCGACGCCCTCGGACACGACTATGACGAAGGACAAGTTACGACGGAAGCTACCTGCACCGAGGCAGGGGTAAAGACCTTTACCTGCCAAAGAGACGGTTGCGGACACAGCTATACCGAGGTTATCGAAGCCACAGGTCATAACGTAGGCGAATGGACTGTAAACAGTGAAGCTACCTGCGGCGAATACGGAGAAAGGCAGGGAGTCTGCACCGTCTGCAGCGAAACGGTCACCGAAGGTATCCCCGCAACGGGCGAACATACCTTTGGAGAATGGTCAGTTAACGTCGAGCCTACCTGTAAAGACGGCGAAAAGCAAAGAGAATGCAGCGTTTGTCATAATATCGAAACCGAAGCTATCCCTGCCACCGGCGAACACGCTTTCGGAGGGTGGGAAGTCTCGAAAGAAGCTACCTGTACCGAGGACGGCGAAAAACAAAGCGTTTGTGCCGATTGCGGACACGCCGAAACGGAAGTTCTCCACGCTCTCGGACACCGTTTTAGTTATGGTCGTTGTATAGACTGTAACGAGGAAGAACCCGCATACACAGAAGGTTTACGTTTCAGCAAAGGCTACAACGAAAGTTTTTATACCGTGGACGGATATAACGGAACGTCCTCTTCCGTCGTTATACCTTCCGTTTATAACGGTTATCCCGTAGCTATAGGGAGTTATTCTTTCGGTTATAACACCAATACGAAAATTTTGTCGCTGACCATACCGTACGGTATCCGTTCCGTATCCTCATCCGCTTTCGACGATTGCGTGAAACTCGTTCAGGTAATCAATATGAGCGAAAAGACCGTGACCTTAACAAATCCCGACGCAGAAGTCATCGAGCGTGGAGAGGTGTTCGAAAACACGATAGAAACCGTCGGAGACTTTACCTATTATATCGCAGGGGAGAAGAAATATCTCCTTTCCTATAACGGTACGGAGACCACCGTCGATTTGTCGGGAACGGGCGTTACCGATATTTATCAATATGCTTTTTACTTTTCTTCCGTTACCGAAGTTATTTTCCCCGAGACTCTTCGCACCGTAGGAAATTACGCTTTTTACGGGTGTGACGATCTTAAGGTAACTGCTTTCGACGAGGGGTTGGTTTCCATAGGAAACTATGCCTTTTACGATTGCGAAAATCTGAAAGATATAGTTCTTCCGTCCTCTGTAACGTCCGTAGGAGAATACGCATTCGCTAACTGTTACCGCCTAAAAAGCGTGGAACTTAACGAAGGGTTGCTTGAGTTAGGAGGTTACGCTTTTGAATATTGCTATAACCTTACCGCAATAACCGTTCCTTCCACGGTAAGCATGATAGGGAAAAACGCATTTTACGGTTGCGAAAAGCTGGTAAGGATTTTGAATAAAAGTAACGTAAACATAACCTCTCCTGCCGCAATCGGCGGAGAAGTCGCGTCCGAAGAAAGCGGATTTGTTAACGAATACGCCGTGGACGAAAAGGGAGTTGTTTATTATACCGTAGAAGGTAAAAAGTATCTTTTAAGTTACGTAGGAGAAAGCAAAACGCTCGACCTAAGCGAAACGGGCGTGGTTGCCGTTTATCCTTACGGATTGACTTACAGGAGTTTGGATACGTTGATTTTTTCCGATGAAATTACCGAAAGCGGAGAAAACGCTTTCTATAATTCCTCGGCAAATAACCTTTATATCAGCGACCTTGCCGCCTGGTGCGGTATCGGTTTTGCAGAGGAGGACGCCAATCCGTTAGGAGTGGCACGCACTTTCTATATAAACGGAAACGAAGTGACCGAACTCGTTATTCCCGAAGGCGTTACCGAAATATCCGCTTACGCTTTTTACGGCGGAAGTTTTGACAAGGTAACTATACACGACGGAGTGCAAAAAATCGGTTCCTACGCTTTTTACGGCTGCGATATCGGCGAACTTCATATCGAGTCGATGGAAAGCTGGTGCGGTATAGAGTTTGCCGACAGTTACGCTAATCCTTTAAGAGTAGCAAGCACTTTCCGTCTTAACGGAGAAAGCGTGACAGACCTCGTTATTCCCGAAGGCGTTACCGAAATATCCGCTTACGCTTTCTATAATGCAGACAACTTTACGAGCGTAACTCTCCCCGAGAGTTTAAGGAAGATAGGCGAATACGCTTTTTACGATTGCAATAACCTTAGCGAATTGACTTTGGGCGCAAGCGTCACGGAAATAGGAGAATATGCGTTTTACGACGTAAACTTGACGGAAATTACCTTCAACGATTGTCTGGAAAAAGTCGGGTACAGTGCGTTTTACCGTCCCACCAACATCGATTCCGGCACTGTCAACGCAGGCTCTTTGGAAAGCTGGCTTAATATCGAGTTTGCCGACGGTTACGCCAATCCGCTTTACCGCGTGGCGAAATTCGTGGTCGACGGAGAGGAAATAACCGTCCTCGACGTGCCTTACGGCGTAGCGGCGGTGAAGGATTACGCTTTTTACGAATTCGAACCGCTGACGAAGGTCATTTTACCCGAAACCGTTGTTTCGATAGGCAGGTACGCTTTCGCTTACTGCGACAACCTGACCTCGGTCACGGGCAGCGGAGTTACCGAAGTCGGTTATAATGCGTTTTACGAAGACGGACAAATAACTTACGCCGAGGTTACGACGGCGGTACTCGTCGCACTCTATCTCGACGAGATAGTTTCGTTGCGACTTGTCGGCGGAGAGACGCTTACTCTCGAAAACCAATACTCTTATTATAACTACCGTCCTTTCGAAAAACTCGAAAGTCTGACCGTGCATACGGGACTTAAGGAAATAGCGGCGGACGCTTTCAGGTATGCCGAACGACTGGAAGACGTGTTTATTTCCGATCTTTCGTCCTGGAGCGGAATAGTCTTCGAAAACGGTTATGCCAACCCCTTGTACCACGCCGACAATTTGCTTGTCAACGGCGTGATAACCGAAAATATAGTCATTCCCGAGGGAACGACAACGATAAGCGACTACGCTTTCTACTATTACGACAAGCTCCTTTCGGTATCGATACCCGCTTCGGTCGGGTCTGTAGGTAAAAACGCTTTCAGAGGATGTTTCAATCTTTCAAGCGTTACCTTTGCCGAGGCGGAAATTTTACCCGAAACCGAACCTAAGGCAACTTCCGACGAGGGTACTTCCGACGAGGATACTCCGTCGCAGGAACTGCCGTCCCTTACCATAGGGGAAAGAGCTTTCGCCGGGTGCGGACAGCTTACCGAAGTGGTTTTGCCTACCCACGTTACCTCCGTAGGGGCTTACGCTTTCTATAACTGTTCCCGATTAACAGAGCTTGTTCTCGGAGAGAGTTTGGCTTCCGTCCAAGAGTTCGCTTTTGCAGGCTGCGTTTCACTTATTGAAGTTACGATACCCGAAAATGTGACTTTTGTTTCCGAAACTGCGTTCTTAGGTTCTTATAAACTTATCCGTATCACCAATAAGAGCGCTTGCAAAATAGTTTCCCCCGCCTGGGTAGGAGGGGAAGTTTCCGCAGACGGAGTTTTCGTAAACGAATTATCCGTCGACGGTAACGGTATTCAGACTCTGACCGTAGGCGACAAAGTTTACGTCTTCGGCTACGTCGGAAGCAACGAAAAACTCGACCTGTCTTCCTACGACGGCAAAGAGGTTTACGTCAACGCTTTCTACGGGAACGAAAACATCACCGAAGTCGTCATTCCCGCAAATATGAGAAATATCGGCAACAACGCTTTCTTCGGGTGCGTGAATATTCGCAAGGCGACTTTACCCGACAAAGCCGTTGCCTTCATTCCCAAAGCCAGCCTCACGCAGGTGACGTTAAACGGCGGGGAAATAATTCCCGACTTCGCTTTCCAGAACTGTACCTCTCTTAAGGAAATAGTTCTGCCGTCGAGCATCAAGACCATAGGCAGGGGAGCTTTCGTTTACATCGACGATCTGACGATACGTTACGGAGGCACCAAGGCGCAATGGGAGGGAATAGTCAAAGGCACCGACTGGAACAAGTGGTCGGTCTGCACCGTCGTATGCTCCGACGGGACGGTAAAGGAATAAGCGTCTTTACCGAGAATAAAAGAGGGCGGGAAGTTTTTCCGCCCTTATTTCGTTTTCGTTATGGACAAAAGAGGTTTTAAGTTATATAATAATTACAGTTTTTTTTGAGGGAGCAAATCAATGACCGAACTTAAACATAGCGGAAGAGATTACGTTTACGGCTTTGCCAAGGAAATAATAGACGAAGTGGGTCCGAGGTTGCCTGGAAGCGAGGAGGAAAAGATCGCGGCGGAAATAGTCGCCGAAAAAATGGAAAAAATCAGCGGCAGGAAAGCTAACGTGGAGGAATTCCGTCTTGCGCCGCTTGCGTCCATTGCCAGTATCCCTTGCCTCGGTTGGGCGGGGTTTATAGCAGGACTTGTCTTTTTCCTCAGTCCTTTGGCGGCGTTTATTATGTGTTTTCTTATTTTAACTTACGCCGTTTTACAAGTTTTCACTTATTCCGGCGTTCTGGATAAATTGTGGAAACAGCACACTTCCCGAAACGTTTATACCGAAATTCTGCCCCCCGACGGAAAATACGACTACACCATAATCTACAGCGGACACATCGACAGCAGCTGGCTTTGGAAACATTCTCTCAAAAACCCGAATACCGCTATCGTAAAAACCGCTTTCGGAATAGTCGGGATCATCGTTCTGTTGGTTATTTCCGCAGTTTTGTCGGGGAAAGGGTATTTCTGGACGGGGGACGTTGTTTTCACCGTTCCCGTTATCGTCGCTTACGTTCTGGCGGGACTTACTCTTGTTTCCTCCGCCGTTTTGGGTAATTACCTTACCTGGGACAAGAAAAAAGCAAGCCCGGGAGCTATGGACAACCTCACGGGAGTGGGGTACTCGATGTTTATGGCGGAGTATTTCAAAAACAATCCCGACAAACATCCTTCTTCCTGTCGTATCGTCTGCGCCGCCCTGGGGAGCGAAGAAGCGAGCCTTAAAGGCTCTGCCGCTTTCGTCAAAGCCCATAAAGACGACCCAACCTTCGCCAACGCCTATGTGGTAAACATCGATTCCGTTCGGGACTACGACCACTTCAACGTAATAAAAGGGGATTTGTGGTTAGGGTCTAAATTCGATAAGGACCTTATCGACGCCTCCCTTCAATCCATGAAAGAAGCAGGTCACGAAGCCAAAGTTATTTACAACCCCGTAGGCGGGTGCGATTCCACGCCTTTTTACAGGGGCGGATACAGGACCGTTACGCTTATCGCGCAAAATCCCAATATAACCGATTATTACCACACTTCCAAAGATACTTACGAAAATCTGGATCTGCGGACGCTCGAGGACTTTACCGAAGTTCTGTTCAGGCTCACCGATAAAATTGCAGAAATGGAAAACAATAAGAAATAATTTCCGTTTTTTCCGCAAAACTTCGGCAAAAGATTGAAATTATCGTTTTACGGGTTTACAATAATACCGTTACGGGGATAAACCGTACCGAGACTATATTATATAAGGATAATAAAGGAGCTTAAATGAGCGAATGTAATCACGATTGCGCCAGTTGCGGTTCGAAAGACTGTTCTCAACGCAGTTTTCTGGAAAGGACCAACGAACTTTCAAACGTAAAAAAAGTCATAGGCGTCGTCAGCGGCAAAGGCGGCGTGGGCAAGTCCTCCGTGACGAGTATGCTTGCCGTTTTAGCCAACCGTAAAGGTTATTCTACGGCTATCCTGGACGCCGACATAACCGGTCCGTCCATACCGAGAGCTTTCGGGCTTAAAGGACAGGCGAGCGGCGAAGGGAATATGATTTTTCCCGTAGTTACCAAGAAAGGGATAGAAGTTATGAGTATGAACCTCCTTTTGGAAGAGGAAACCGCTCCCGTCATCTGGAGAGGACCCGTGCTTGCCGGCGCGGTAAAACAATTCTGGACCGACGTGGTCTGGGGAGAAGTGGATTATATGTTCGTCGATATGCCCCCGGGAACGGGCGACGTGCCTTTGACGGTATTCCAGTCCATTCCCGTGGACGGGATAATCATAGTTACCACCCCGCAGGAACTGGTAAGCGTGGTGGTGGAAAAAGCCGTCAATATGGCTCGTATGATGAATATTCCCATTATAGGCCTCGTGGAAAATATGAGTTATCTCACCTGTCCCGATTGCGGTAAGAAAATTTCCCTCTTCGGCGAAAGCCGTCTCGAGGAACACGCCGCACGTTACGGTATCGAAACTACCGCCCGACTTCCTCTCGACTCCGACATAGCTTCCCTCTGCGACAAGGGGCTTATAGAACTTTTCGAGGGCGACTGGCTGGACGAGATGAGCGACGCAATGGAAAATTTCAAAAAATAATTTTTCGGACAAGTCGTAATTTACTTTTTAAGACCTTACGAACCCCCGTTTTCAAGTATCCTGCAAAGGGCGTTTGGGTAGCCTTCCGAGCCCTTAAATTACGGTTATCGAAGCGGGGGTTTATTTTGGGTCGAAACGGGCATAAACCACAATATATTGTGCATATAAAAAAACCGCTTACAATATATTGACAATACAAACGGCTTGTGCTATAATCGGACTTGCTACGTTAAGAGGAGGATGAACGATGTTCAGAGTAAAAAAGAGAGACGGAAAGATAGCCCAATTCGACATCAAGAAGATCACTGCGGCGATTAAGAAAGCGTTCAATGCGCAGGGGGTGGAATACAACGACGATATACTGGATATGCTGTCGTTGAAGGTTACGGCGGATTTCGAGCATAAGATAAAGGACGGCATAGTCACGGTCGAGGACATACAGGACAGCGTGGAAGTCGTGCTTATTCAAGCCGGATACGTTTCGGTAGCCAAGTGTTATATACTTTACCGTAAGCAGAGGGAAAAACTCCGTGACATAAAATCCACCATTCTCGATTACAAGGAAACGGTCAACAGCTACGTTAAGGTAAGCGACTGGCGAGTCAAGGAAAATTCCACCGTTACCTATTCGGTAGGAGGACTTATTCTTTCCAACTCCGGAGCCGTCACGGCCAACTACTGGCTCAGCGAAATTTACGACGAGGAGATAGGTTCGGCTCACCGTAACGCCGACATACACATTCACGACTTGTCGATGCTCACCGGGTACTGTGCGGGGTGGTCTCTCAAGCAACTCATCAAGGAAGGTCTCGGCGGTATTCCCGGGAAAATCACTTCTTCTCCTGCGTCTCATCTTTCCACTCTTTGCAATCAGATGGTCAACTTCCTCGGGATTATGCAGAACGAATGGGCGGGCGCTCAGGCATTTTCCTCTTTCGACACTTACCTTGCGCCTTTCGTAAAAGCCGACAATCTTTCTTATAAGGAAGTCAAGCAGTGCATACAGAGCTTTATTTACGGCGTGAACACTCCTTCCCGTTGGGGCACGCAGGCTCCTTTTACCAACATAACCCTGGACTGGGTGGTCCCGAACGATCTTGCCGAACTCAACGCTATAGTGGGCGGCAAGGAAATGGATTTCAAATATAAGGACTGCGTGGAAGAAATGCGTATGGTCAACAAGGCCTTTATCGAAATAATGATAGAGGGCGACGCCAACGGCAGAGGATTCCAGTATCCCATACCCACTTATTCGATAACGAGGGATTTCGACTGGTCGGAGACCGAAAACAACCGTTTGCTTTTCGAGATGACCGCCCGTTACGGCACGCCGTATTTTTCCAACTACATCAACAGCGATATGGAGCCGAGCGACGTCAGGAGCATGTGCTGTCGTCTGAGACTGGATCTTCGCGAACTGCGTAAAAAGAGCGGCGGTTTCTTCGGAAGCGGTGAAAGTACGGGATCTATCGGCGTAGTGACCATCAATATGCCGAGGATAGGGTATCTTGCCAAGGACGAAGAGGACTTTTTTGCCCGTCTGGAAAAAATGATGGACATTTCCGCCCGCAGCTTGAAGGTCAAGAGAAACACCGTCACGAAACTTCTCAACGAGGGACTTTATCCTTATACCAAACGCTATCTCGGCACTTTCGACAACCATTTCAGCACCATAGGACTGGTGGGTATGAACGAAGCGTGCCTGAACGCCAACTGGATAGGAGAAGACCTTACCAACGAAAAAGCGCAGAAATTCACGCAGAAAGTACTGAATTTTATGCGTAACAAACTGAGCGACTATCAGGAAGAGTACGGCGACCTTTACAATTTGGAAGCAACTCCCGCCGAAAGCACTTCCTACAGACTGGCTAAACACGACAAGAAGCGTTATCCCGACATCATTACTGCGTCGGAGAACGGACATACTCCTTACTATACCAACTCTTCGCACCTGCCCGTAGGATATACCGAAGACATATTCACGGCTTTGGACATACAGGACGAATTGCAGACCCTTTACACTTCGGGAACGGTTTTCCACGCCTTCCTGGGACAGAAACTTCCCGACTGGAAAGCCGCCGCTAACCTGGTGCGCAAGATTGCCGAAAATTACAAACTTCCGTATTACACGCTCAGCCCGACGTATTCGGTATGTACCGACCACGGATATATCGCCGGAGAATATTACGAATGTCCCAAATGCGGCAACAAGACCGAAGTTTACAGCCGTATAACGGGTTACTATCGTCCGGTACAGAACTGGAACGACGGAAAACGGGAAGAGTTCGCCAACCGTAAAGTTTACGACATAGCACATTCCGTACTGAAACACGGGAAGACGGAAGAAGTAAAGGAGAACGTTTCCTGCGAAGCGGAAACTCCTGCGGAAATGCTTTTGTTCACCACGAAAACCTGTCCCAACTGCAAGATGGCTAAGGCTATCTTAGACAAAGCGGGGATAAAATACAACGTTATCGACGCCGAAGACCAAAAAGATCTTACGGTGAAGTACGGAGTGAAAAAGGCTCCCACGTTACTGGTGCCGCACGACGGAGTTATCGACCGTTACGACAACGCCAGCAACATCAAGCGTTTTGCCGAGGGGAACCGTTAAATGAAAGACGTAATAGTAATCGGCGCAGGCGCGGCGGGAATGACCGCCGCGTTATACGCGTTAAGGAACGGAAAAAGCGTACTTATACTGGAAGAAGAAACGGTCGGGGGGCAGATAGCCACTTCTCCGAGGGTGGAAAACTTCCCTACGATAAAGGCGTCGAGCGGCCAGGACATAGCCAACGGACTTTTCGAACAGATAACCGATCTCGGAGCGGAATTCGAACTGGAAAAAGTGCTTAAGGTAGAAAAAGACGGCAAAGTTTTTACCGTAACGACCGACTACGGACGGCACGAAGCGAAAGCGGTGATTATAGCCACCGGGGTAAAACACAAACATTTAGGTTTTGCCGGCGAAGAGGAACTCACGGGCAACGGGATAAGCTACTGCGCAATCTGCGACGGAGCGTTTTACGCAGGGCAGGAAGTGGCGCTTGTCGGGGACGGCAATACGGCGTTGCAATATGCGTTGCTACTTTCGAACTACTGCACAAAGGTATACGTTTTCACGCTGTTCGACAAATTTTTCGGGGACGCGAGCCTGGTAAAGGCGTTGAGGGCGAAGGAAAATATTATAGTAAAGCCCAATACGATGATAACCGGGTATCTCGGCGAAACCGAACTGGAAGGGTTTGTTTACAAGGAAAACGGCGAGGAGAAAAAGCATTACACGAAAGCGTTGTTCGTGGCGATAGGGCAGGTTCCCGACAACAAGCGGTTCGAGAATTTAGCCGACCTGGACAAGGACGGATATTTTGCTTCCGACGAACGTTGTCTGACCAAGACGGAGGGACTGTTTGTAGCCGGAGACTGTCGCGCGAAGAAAGTAAGACAGCTTACGACGGCTTGCGGCGACGGAGCGTGTGCGGCGATGGCGGCGAGCGAATTCATCGATAAAATGGGGCAATAGAGGTAAAACGACCGCCTTCGGGCGGTTTTTTTATTTGCAAAAAAATAAAAAAGAACCGCAAAAAAGTTGCAAAGCGGAAATTAAGGGTATATAATAAGTAAAATCTTAAAAAACGAGGCATAATTATGAAAAATATGAAAGAAAACACCGAAATGTTAAACGAACTTCAACAGAAAATCGACGTAGAAAAGTGGGAAGCCAGCGAAAAAGCTGGTATGGATTTGTGCGGAGAAGCGAGCTATTGCAAGTACTGCGACAAGAGTTTAAGCACTCCTTGCGCCAGAGCGAGCATAGCCGAAGAAGCGAGCAAAAAGGAAGCCGCTCCGAAGAAAGCAGCTCCGAAGAAATCCGCTCCCAAAGCCAAAGCTCCCGAAGCCAAATCCGAAGTTAAGGCGGAAGTAAAAGCCGAAGCCAAACCCGCCGCCAAACCTGCGGCAAAAACTGCCGCCAAGAAACCTGCGGCAAAGAATAGCAAGGCTAAATAAGGAAAGGAAATGATAGACAAAGAAGAACGACTCCGCACGTTACAGCAGGAAATCGACGTAGAGAAATGGCTTGCCAGCGAACAGGCAGGCAGGGATCTTTGCGGAGAAGCGACGTATTGTACATATTGCGACAAGACGTTGACCGACCCTTGCGCACGCAGTCTGTTGACCGAACAGGCAGAGAAAGCGGCGGAAGGGAGGGAAATTGCCGACAACTCGGAAGCTAAGGAAGAAGTTAAACCGTCTATAGATGAAAAGGCAGTCGAAGTGACGGTGGAAGTAGCCCGTCCCGGATACGAACAGGTGACGAGATACCGCAGGAGCCTGAAGTCCAAACTCATTCAGAACGAAGCGGCGCAAGGATATTACAATGCGCTCAAGAACGAATTCTTAGGCTACGACGGAGTGCGGAGCAGGATAAGTTTCAATTACGAAACCTTCCGCAAAGGGAAGAAGCTGTTAGCGAAATTCGTGATAAGCGGAAAGACTTTGAGCGTATATCTTGCGTTAAGTCCCGAGGAATTCGAGGAGAGCAAATACCGTTACGAAGACGTGAGCGAAAAGAAAAGCTACGCCGAAACTCCCATGAGGGTAAAAATAACCTCTAAACGTGCGTCGAAACACTGCGCCGAGCTTATCGGTATCGTCTGCGAAAGAGAGGAAAGCGGCAAGAAGGAAAAATTCAAAGAAAAAGACTACCGCTTAAGTTACCGAAGCGACGAAAAGCTGATAGAGGAAGGGTTGATAAAACCCTATCTCGTGTGGGTTAAGAAAAAGAAATAAGAAAAAACCGTCTGCGGACGGTTTTTTTATTGTTGCGGAAAATCGATCAATAACCTCTCAAGGCGGCGTAACCGACGTGCGGAGCGACGATAGAGAGGTATTTTGCGGCGGTCTCTTCGGGGACGGGGGTAAAACCCGATTGCAGACAGCCGTCGGAGTCACGGTATTTCTGAATAAAATATTTATCTGCGCCGTCTATAAAGTCGGCTATTTCGGGAAAGTCTTTTTCGGAATGGAATTCGCTTATCACGGTGGTACGGAATTCGTAGGGGACGGAACCTTTCTTTAAGAAAGCCACGCTTTCGGCGATTTTGTCGAGGCGTGGGTCGGATACTCCCGCAACGAGGGAATAAGAAGAGGGAGAGGATTTGATATCCATCGCAACGTAATCGACGAGGCGGGAAGAAGCCAGTGAGGCGAGCATTTCGGGGGAAGTGCCGTTGGTGTCGAGTTTAATATCGTACCCCAAGTCTTTGACCTTGCGGAGGAAGTCGGCAAGATCCTTATGCAGAGTGGGCTCGCCGCCGGTGACTACTAAACCATCCAAAAGACCCTTACGTTTGGTTAAGTAACCCAAAACTTCATCTTCGGAAATCCGAAAGTCATTTTTTGAAGTGACGACCAAAGAACCGTTGTGGCAGAAAGGACAGCGGAAATTGCAACCGCCGGTAAAGACGGTAGCCGCCGTATGAGAGTCGTAATCCACCAAAGACAATTTTTCCAATCCGAACAATTCCATAAAAAGAATTATATCACAAAACCCGCAACAAAGAAAGCGAAGAAAAAGCGAAAAAAGAGAAATACTAAAAATATGTATCCGTACCACAACCGCTGTCTGCAACGAATCCGCTCGGGAGAACTCCTCGGCATAGAGCAAGCTCCTCCCGACAGCGAATACGCACTCATACTCCTCTTCCGCACCTATCCGTACCGCCGCCCGATCCGCGCGCACAGCCTGTGGCGCTACGCCGAGGTGTTGAAAGGGGAGGGAATCCGAAGCAAAAAATAAATAATATTAAATTGGATTTAATAATTTGTAAACATCGGTTACTTGTGCATTAAGATTCATATCGTTTAACTTTTTATAAATTTCTTTTATATAAACAATGTCTGAAATGATTATTAATTCAGTTTCAGGGTAAGAGGAAGAGTATCGTCCGATAAAAGGTATATTTTCATAGCTTTTCAAATTGCTTTCTTCTATTATATAATCAATTTTTAAATTAGGTATAGATTTTTTGAAATAAGAAATCAAGAACCTGCTTATTTCAGTTGCGCCATAAAAAGCACAACTTGAAATATTGTTATTAAAAAAGAAATTAACGATATTGTTTCTTTTTTGTTCATCTAAAAGAAGATCTTTAAAGTATGATACATATTTAGACAGTCTGAAACTTAAAGCTTCTTTATCAGCATAGTATTTTAGAGTATTTTGGAGAACGTTAATATATTTATCATACATTAAGTGTTCATAATGATTTTTCAAATTGTCCAAAGATATTTTTTCAACCTCTAAAGGAAGTTTATTAGAAATAATTTTCAGAGCATCATAACAATAAATATAATATTCAGGGATATAATGCAAAACAGCACTTCCTAAATAGTGGCTTTCGTCTAATAAGGCACAATTGGGAAATTCTATTATGTGACAACCGGAAAGTTTCAATTTAACATAATCGTAAGCTCGTTTTATTCTGCGATTATATTTTTTAGATTGTTCTACACCCCAATTTATTATTTTATTTTTTTCTTTTACCAGCATATAATGCAGTGCTTTAATTTCAAATAAAACAATTTGTTCCGGTTTGTATAATTTTAAAACATTTTCACAATAAATATCCAATAGGCCGTATGCTAAATCATCATCCAATGAATCAGTATCGACTAATACGCTTTTATCAAGAAAATCTTTATTATATATTTCATCACAAATTAAACTTTTGGTAGTATAAGTTTTCTTATCGGGAAACCAATATAAATCAAAACGACTGCAAGCAACGTCTATCAATAAATAATCTGACTTGGCTTCAGATAAAAAATCAGATAAAGTTTTATTTAAATCAATTTTTAGATTCCTTTTTTTAAAATTAGACGTATTATAATCGTTAATATATTTTTCTAAAGAAGCACGATCTTTAATTATATCTTTATTTCCGGATAAAGTATATGGACTTATAAATTGAGCATATTTTTTTACAGAAAACATATCGTTTTGCGGTAAGTTAAAAATATCTCTTATTGTGCAGACACCAAAAATGTTAACATCTATCATTTCTAATATTTTGTAATCCTAAAAAATAATTTTCACATAATAATAATAACATAATTGAAATTAAAGTCAATGAGAATTATATATATAAGTAAATTCTTTTAAATATTGATATACATTGACAAGAAACATACAAAATATTATAATAAGAACAATTATGTTTATTTACAGGGAGACAAAAGGAATGGAAACGCCAAAAGTATCAGTTATAATTCCGGTGCATAATACAGAGTCTTATTTACGTAGTTGTTTAGATAGTATTGTTAAGCAGACTTACCGAAATTTGGAAATAATCACCGTAGATGATAAAAGCCCGGATAACAGCATTAATATTTTGACGGAATACCAACAACGGGATAAGAGGATAGTAATCATAAGACATGAGGAAAACAAGGGTTTATTTCATGCCAGGATAAGCGGGATGAAAAAAGCCACAGGGGAATATGTTTGCTTTGTGGATTCAGATGACGAGATATCGCCCGATTGGATAAGATTATTAGTTGCGGAAGCTATTAAAGAGAAAGCCGATATAGTCGTAGGCAATACCGTAAACGTAGAAAACGGGTGGAAACACTATTTTAATAACAGTATCAATTTTACTAAATTCAAAAAACCTATTGAAAAAAAGGATATATTAAAAAATTTCTTCGAACAAAAAGGAGCATGTTATCATTGGCATACCGTGTGGAATAAGTTATACGGCTTAAACCTATGGAAGAAAGCATTACCTTTTCTTGAAAAACAGACGCAACACTTGGTTATGACCGAAGATATAGCGTTTTCAGTAGTGCTTTTTTATTTCGCACAAAAAATGGTTTTCAAAAATTGTGATTGCTATTATTATTATAAAAGAAAAGGTGCATCTACGGACAGGACGAACGATACAAAAAAATTGATTGCTACGATTTTTGACGTTGGTAAAGTTTTTGATTTTCTTGAAAATTTCTTAAAGGATGAGGTTAAAGACAAGCAATATTTAGATGGACTTTATGACTTAAAAGACAAATATTATCGTATATGGTGTCATACCATTATAGAGGATTTTGCAGATAATAAAGAATTACAGGAAGTAATAAAAACAATTTTTAAGAAGAAGGAACTCGAAAACACCGAACCGGAAGATTTCTATTTCTATCAAGTCGCAACAGAATGGAATGATAATTATGAAAACATAAAAAAGATGATTATCAATCCGAGGTATCATATTATAAGTTTTGATATTTTCGATACCTTGATAGTCAGACCTTTATGGGAACCCGGAGACCTATTCATTATTATGAGTAAGCAGGCTGCCGATCTGTTAAAATTAACTAATCCTTCTCAATTTTGCAATATGAGAAAAAATGCAGAAGACGAAGCGAGGAGCAGAGTTAAAGATAAAGAAGATATATTGCTGGATGATATTTACAATTGTATGGGAGATTTATATGGTATTGACAGCAATATTTGTAAAAAACTTTGTCAATTAGAAATTAGTTTGGAGAAACATTATTGTTATAGAAGGGAAAGCGGTGTAGAGTTATTTGAATTGGCTAAAGCTATCGGAAAAAAAGTAATTTTAACTTCGGATATGTATCTTCCCGTTAAAACAGTAGAAGAAATTTTGAACGGTTTGGGGATAAAGGGGTACGATAAAATCTATCTTTCGTCCGATATCGGATTATTGAAAGCTACAGGAAATCTGTTCAGATATGTTTTTAAAACGGAAGGAATAGAACCGAATAAGATAATGCATATCGGCGATAATTGGAAAACGGATATAGAAGTAGCTAAAGATATAGGTTTCGAATCTGTCTTTTTTGCTAAAGCAAAAGATATAATGATGAATAAAATTGAAAATATTCCCGTAGGGAACTTTTTGGCTCCCTTTATGGAGTATAATCATTCTTGGCAAAGAACTTCTTTGGCTGTTAAAGATTTTCCGATAAGAACACTTTTAGCGATGGTTGCAAATAAGTTTTTCGATAAACCTAATTATTCTTTCCAAAAAGAATCGGATTACAACGGAGATATGTATTTAATCGGTTATTATAATCTCGGGTTCTTTTTACTTGGGATCACTAAGTGGTTACAGAAAAGGTTGTCAGAGAAAGGGAGCGACGATATAAAATTCCTAGCAAGAGACGGTTATATGCCGAAAATGGCTTTTGATAAAATTTCTGCTATAGATAAGCGTTATTCGAATATTAAAACCGAATACTTCTATGCTTCCAGAAAATCGCTGATGCCTTATTCGATGAAATCAAAATTGGATTTTTATTCTATAGCGACATATATAAATTTAACTGCCCATAGCCCTAATACGGTTTTGAAATTGTTAAAAAACGTTATACCTCCGATTGGAAGTGAACAATTAGATAGATATAAAAAAGAAGGAATTTCTATGGATAAAAGGTTCAGTAATTTTGCCGAATTCAAAAAATTCATAGATAAATTTTTGG
>CASDZI010000024.1 GCA_949285605.1 uncultured Christensenella sp. | reverse complement strand
CTGGTTCTACGACGCCGACTCGGATGACGATACCATCCAGTACGTCGACTCCATGGGCTTCGCCACTTGGAACGGCGCGGGCATCGTCGGGCGCACCATGCGCTTCTCGATGGACGGCATCCATACCATGGAGGGCGAGGACTCGCGCACAATAGCGTCCGGCGACTGGGACCTCAAGTTCGAGATGAACTACGTCGACACGACCGTCGACCTCCCTGCCGGACAGGAGACGGCGTGGCAGGGCGCGGACCTCACGGTCGACGCAGTCGCGGTGTCCTCCGTCGGCGTCACGGTCGACTACACGATCGACCGGCAGATCGACGACCTCGGTCCCTCGGGCAGGCTGAGCGACGAGGCGCGGGCCAAGCAGGACGCGGTCCTGGGCCTTCCCGTCACCGTGGCCTTCGCGGACGGCACCACATTCGACGCGACCAACGCCAACACCACCGCTGTGAAGCAGGACGACGGCACCGAAGTGCAGGTCATATCCGGAGTCAATCTCGGAGCGGGGGATATTATCCCCAGATTCACTTCCCGGTCCTTGCAGATCATGGGGAAGGACGTTCCCTCCGGGTTTGCCGGGAGCAATCAGAAAATTTACTACAAAGCCACTCTTCTCGATAGAGCGCCCACCACGGCGGGCGAGCCCAGTAAAGGATTTACCCTGAGCGAAGCCACGGGGGTATATTGTACCGTTACGGCGGGATTAGTGGAAGATACGGTTGTTTACGGCGATCTTATACTGGATCTGAGGAGCGTTGTCGACGGAAAGACCGTCTATAACAAGAGCGGTATCTTCTCCATTGAGTTCATAACCGTGGACGGCGCAGGCAACAGAGCCATAGGCCCGAGCAAATATTTTATCAGGGTGGACGTTACCGATTATGCCTTCACATACAATATGGTACTGGGCATGGGCGGCGACGACAGCCAAATAAGCACCAACGACGTCACCCTCCGCTTCGCCACTCTCGACGACCTCGGCAAACCCACTTCCTATAAAGACGAAGCCGTATTCAAAAGAGGGGACAAGGTCCTCGTACAGGTCCGTTTCACCAAAAACTCCATCACCAAATACGTTTTGACCAATTTCAAGACCGAAAACGGGAGTTTTTCCACGACGGGGTGCGTTTACGACTCTTCCTATTCCACCGTGATAACGCAGTCTGCCACAATAAATTACACTTTCGAAGTGACCTCGGTATTCAGCGACAATCCCGACGCTCGGCGAATGACGTTTACCTTTAAGCAATATGCGGAAATAGTGGTCAGTAACGAAACTCAGATTTATAACGGCAGCGGCAAAGGCGTGCAGACCAGGATAAGAGTGGACGGAAACAATATTATAGGAACTGTTACCACTTACTACGCTACCTCGCCGGACGGGGAGTACAGCACCGTTCTTCCCGTGAATGCGGGGATCTATCATTACCGTTGCGAACTTCTCAATCACAGGACCTATTACGGCAAGGAAACCGGTACTCTCGAAATAAAACCCGCTACACCCGCCCTCGACGCACTTACGATAAGCGGAGACGTCAGTTACGGAGAGAGCCTTGCAAAAATCGATTTCGACGAATCCGCCGTGCCTCAACAGTTCAACGATTCCATTCTGGCGTGGAACCGTACCGACGAAAAATATTACAGCGACCGCTCCTCCGACGGTATGTACGGTTATTTCATCATAACCAACATCGACAAAACGAGCGACGATTATCTCAAACCCCGAGCAGGGACCACCGGCATCACGGTGCAATTCGTTCCGATCAAATACAATATGGTCAACGGAAAACCTGTTTTCGTCAAAGAAAACGGGAAATTCGTGCGGGATACCAACTACGATACCGTAAGTTATAATCTTTCGATGGAAATAGGGTATTCCGAACAGGTGAACATATCGGTAACGGGATTGGGTTCCGACAACACGATAGTCGTGTCTTACGACGGGAACGAAAAACCGATCGACTTTTCGCTGGTATCCGCTTTGCCTTCGGAGGCAGGGCTTATCCTGACGGAATACGGGACGGTTTATTATAAATCTCTCTCCGATCCGAACGCTTCGGAAGTACTGGTCGCGCCGACGGAAGCGGGAGATTATGCCGTCAGCATAAGAATAGCCGAAGGAAGATGCAATTACACCAAGGAATGGAAATTTACCCTGAGGGTGGAAAAAAGGGTGTTGGACATAAGCTGTTCGGAAAAGACCTTCGATTACCAACGACTGGAAAAATTCCTTCCCACCGCCGTTTTCAATCCTTCCTCCGGGAATGCGATCTCCTATAGCGGATTGAATTACGTTTACGAATTTTTCCGTTATTCGGGCAGCGGCAGCTGGATAGAATCGGCTATCGAAGAAAACCGAGTGAGCGAGGAAGAGTATTTCGAAGGGACGGGGACTCCGCAGAATGCCGGAGTTTATGTATTGAAGATAATTCTCGACGAGAACAATTTCGTCGAAAAAGTGCCTGTTTATACACTTTATACCGTAAAGAAGGTCACGTCTTCGAGTTCCAACCTCGGCATAACCGTGCCCACCATAGGTTATAACACCTCGAGTAAGGATTCGCACCTGAGCTGGAAACAGCCGCTCAGCGACATTATCCTGAACTTCGGAAGCACGACGGGAGTGAATTATACCTATCAGTATATGTCCTCCGACGGCAGGATACTTACCGAGGTCAGACCCGTAGAGGGGGATTTCTTCCTGGCTTACCGCCTTTACGACGGGAATACCGAAACTCCCGAAGCGTTCCGTGCAGAAATGTTGTCTTACGACGAATTCACGGTAGGCAGACATACCGTATATATCTATTTCGCTGCGACGGGAGAGGAGAGCCACAACTTCGAACCGCTCTACAGATCCACCACCATAACGGTGGGCAAAGCCAGGTACGACTTTTCCGACGTGAGCATTACTCCGATATTCTTCGGCGACGAGGTTCTCGACGCTTCGAGCGTTACCTTCAACGGGCTTCCGAAAATCTTGACCAACGCCGCCGAGGGCGTCTATACGTCGGCGTCTCCCGACGACGCCGAATTCGGTTTCGTCTATTCCCTGTCGGGGGTCAAGGAAGGGTATTACGAAGCGGGAAGCTATTATCTCGACGTGGTAGTCACTCCGCTCTATCCCGACGGCGTGGCGGAAACGGTCTATTCCTTTACGCTTACCGTAAACAAGAAGGAAACGGAGATCTCTTTCGAGTTCCCCAACGAACCGCAGGAGGGCGTTTACGTTTATTATTACGGTAAGGTGGATATGCCGACGGTTAGTTACGGCGGTTTGGTGGAAGGCTACCCCGAAATAGGGGGATCGTTTGCTTTCTTTACCGAGGACGGCAGTCCTGTCGAAACCGCTTCGGCAAACGAATTGAACGTGGGGACATATAAAGCGGTATTTACCGTTTCGGCAAACAACTATTGCGGGAGCGCCGAGTTTATGATCAGGGTGGAAAAAGCCTCTCTCGTGAATAAGACTTCCCCCGATATTTTCAACGTGTCGTCATCTGTAAGCTACGGAAAACTTCTTAAAGACGTGGTTTTCAGCGGAGGGGAAACGGTTTCGGCGGTCACGGGACAGACCGTGGGCGGAACGTACGTTATGGACTATCCTGCCGATAAAACCTTTATCATGACGGGCGTTGCGGCGGATTACGACGTTTTGTTCACGCCTTACGACACCGTCAACTATAACGTATTGCGTTTCAAGAAAACCCTCACCGTCAACAAAAACGATATAGGAACGGCGATGACGGCAGCTGCCGGGTCATACGTTTACGGCAGTCTTTCGATGGGAGAATTCGCTCTTGCGGATATAATAACTTACACCACGCCCGTTTGGTATGCCGTGGTAAACGACGTAAAGGTTTACAGCAACGTATATGTCGAAGGATACGAATATCTTCCCGTCGTTACGGAATTTATTACGGCGGTTCCTTCCTCGGGGGCTCTGCCTGCCGGCAATTACACCGTAAGGATCTCGGTGGACGACGAAAATTATACCGGCAGCACCCAATGCGTGCTTACCGTCGAGAAGAAGGAAGCCGTGCTTACCGTCGTGAAGAACGAAAAACCCTTTAACAACAAGAACCAGACGGTAGATTATTCCTTGCAAGATATCGACGGGAACAAGATAACCGAATCGGTGACGCAGACCTTCTATTCCGACGACGGAGTCCGTCTCAACGGCAGTCCCGGCGATATAGGTAAATATCAAGCGGTACTTTCCTTGCGAAGCAACAATTATTACTGCGACGACGTGACCACCGATTTCGTAATTTCCGTGGACGAAACGCAGATAATCGTGACCAATAACGAACAAGTCTATAACGTGCCTCGCAACGTGGCGATTTCGTTGGGGCTCAACTCGGCGGAATTTACCGTTTCCTACAGAGGTCTCGACGAAAACGGAGCGGAAAACGGGACGGAATACTCTTCCTTGCCCGCCAACGCCGGAGAGTATCTCATAGTATTGCATTTCGATCCGTTGCTCAACAACGGTTATTCCGACGACATAGTTTGCGCTGAAAGACTCATTATTTCGAAATATACCGCAAGAATAGATTTTGCGGACGAACTTATCTTGACCTACACCGGGGAATCGGCTTCGATTTCGGCGATCACGGTGCCGTACGGATTGAGTTATACTTTGGAATTCTGCGCAGAGGGGAGCGACGTGTTCGGTACGGAGGAAGTTTTGGACGCCAACACCGAAGGTCGGTACCATATCATACGTTTCACCATCAACGACAAAAACTATCAGGGAGTAAAGGAAGTCAGATACACCATAAAACCCGCCGCACTTATGGCGACCACGGCTCCCGTATTCGCCGATTACGCCTATAATTCCGACGACTTGCCCGAATGCGTTACCGAGGGCGAAGTTTATTTCGGCGCAGACAAGAAAGAAGGGATATATTCCCTTAACCTCGATGACATAAAGACGCTTTCGGCAGGTTCGCACAACGTGCGTTATACCTTTAAGGCGTACGACGAAAACGGCGATATAGACGGGAATTACCTCGTTTACGAGGGGACTACACGCATTAACGTCGTAAAACGTGACGTCAAAGAACATATTTTGATGCTGAACGCCGACGATTTTACCGTTCGATATACCGGCAGCGCTTTCTATGCGTTGCCCGACATAGCCGAAGGCGTGATTTACGACAGATACGGCGAAAACGCCGATTTCCGTATCGACGTTTATTACAACGGCACCTCCAATCCGCCCGTGGAACCGGGTACTTACGAAGTCAGCCTGGAAGTGGTGTCCAAGAACTATACGGGAACTCTCGTTTACGGAGATTTCGTCGTTAACAGAGGCATACCCGAAATAACCGTTTTACCGACGGTCTCCAAGCAATTCAAAGTCGGCGACACCATCACCAACGCCGATCTGAGCGGCGGCAGAGCGGAACTTTCGGGAAAAACCGTTTACGGCACGTTCAGCGTGGAAGAGACGGTTTTCGTTACCGCAAACTATAATTTCGTCAAGCTGATATTTACCCCCGACAATACGGCGTTGTACGAATCCGGCGAAGCCACCCTTCGAGTTTTCGTGGAAGGAAAAAATCCGCTTCCCGGACTTAACCGTAACGAAGACTGGACGGATACAGCCGTAAACGACGGAATTCACGGCGAAGTAAAAATAACCGTTTCCGTTCCTAAGTCGGGCGTTTATTACGGCAATCCCTTGAGCGTATTCGGGCTTTCCTTTACCGGAGACCCCGCTTACGTCGAATATCTGAACGCCAACGGGGAATTGTCTTTCGTCGATCCCGACGCGATTTTGGAAGTGGGAGACAAGGCTGAAGTAGTCTATATGCCTTACGACGACGCTACTTATACCATTATGACGGGTATGGTCGACGTGGATATCGTTAAAGCTCCCTGGACGGGAAAATATACTTTCACTCTCGACGCTTTTGCCGAATTGCCGTTGAAAGACGCCGTATTTACCGTTTACGAGAACGGGAAAGCCGTCAATATTTCGGGAACGCTTTCTTTGACTTTCGACGGAGCGGAAGTGGACAAGAACTCTCATCCCACGACGGATATGGACGGTAAGAGGTTCGAATTTACCTTCGTTACCAAAAATTATCAGGATCTTGCGGGAACGGTGGTGTTGTCTTTGGTGGGATATATTCCCGAGGAAGACATAGTGGTGAAAAATCTTTCCAAAAATTACGACGGACTGGCCATTTCGGTATCCGACCTCGGGATAAGCGCAAATAACGTGGAAGTGCAGATAGAAGAAAGCGACGTCACGCTTACCGTCTTGCGGAACGGCGAGGCGGACGACGGAACGCAGACAGGCGTATATACGGTTGTCATAAATATCAGGAGCGAACTCTATTTCGGAAGCAAGACCGTGGAATTCACCGTGTTGAAGCGGGACGTTTCGGAAAATCTCTCCTTGTCGGTCTATACGTCGGTTTACGGCTCGTTCGTTACTCCTTCGGTATTGTTCGACGGTGAGACGATGATAGCCGGAAGCTACACTCTCGAATATAAACGGGCTGCCGATTCCGACGCCTATTATTCTTCCACGACTCCCGTCAATGCGGGCGATTACAACGTGAGGATAACCGTCGAGAACGAGAACGAACAAGGTTTGAAGGTATTTTCCTATTCCGTTACCAAAAAAACCGTGAACGCCGTGACGGCAAGCGGCGGCAACCGCTTCGAATACGATTACGGCAAAGCTTCGATCCCCGTGGTGACTTTCACCGACAGGGACGGCGTTACCGTCACTTTGGACAGCAAACTGTATTACTATTCTTCGATTTATAATTATTCCGAAACCATTCCCTCCAATGCGGGCGAATATACCGTAAGAGTGGTTCTCGAGGACGACAATTATTCTCTGGGCGTAAACGGCTATGCGGAATTCGCTTACGTTATCCGTCAGATGACCGTGATCATCGAGACCAAACCCGTGGCTTCGGCGTTCACCGACGGCGACGTCACCTATAACCTCAAATACGGACAAAGCCTTGCCGAACTTACGTTGACGGGCGGACAGGCGACCAGGGAAGACGCTCCCGTGAAAGGGTTGTTCAAAGTAAGGGACGGATCGGTCTATCCGAATGCCGGGACGGCAATGGTTACCGTGACCTTCCTGCCCACCGACGCAAATTACGCCGAGCAGACCTGCGAAATAGAAATTTATGTGGCGCCTGCCGACGCTACCGTGACTTTCACGCAAATGCAGACGCCCTATACGGGGACAAGCAGACGTAACGAAATAGTTTATGCGGTTTCTCCCTCGAACGTAAAAGTGTCGGTGACCTTCGTCGGTAGCGACAACGTCGTGGTTGCCGACCCGGTGAAAGCGGGGAACTACAGAGTTCAGGTGACCAGCCTGGATCCCAATTACAGGGTCACGGCTACCCGTTATTCCGACGGCAGCAATCCTTATTTCACCATATCCAAGGCTGCCGTGTACAGAGCGATCGCGCCCAAAGCCAACGCCATAACCGTGGGCGAAAGCCTCGCCAAGTCCTCGTTGGTTTCGGGGAGCGATTACGGACTGGTTTATTACGTCGGATTCAATAATCCCGTATCGGGCAAATTCACTTTTGTGGAAAGTTCGCTGCCCTTCCAAAGCGCAGGGACGTTCACGGTGGGTTACAATTTCCTGCCGGACGACTCGGCAAACTTCGCTTCTTTCAAAGGCGAAACCTCCGTTACCGTGAATAAGGGTATTGCGGAAATTACTGTGGGCAACGCTACTTACGTTTATTCCGAAGGGTTCGCTTATCCGACCATTACCACCAGCCCCGCCAATCTGAAAGTCGTCCACAACATCACCTTCAGAGAGTACGATCCGTCGTCTTCCGATTATGTATACGACGATGCGGATATAGTGGACGTGGGGACTTATTATTTCAAAGCGTGGGTGGAGGACGAAAATTATACCTCCAAGGAAGTGGAATTTGCCGTTACCATTACCAAGAAAGTGCTCGATATGGACTTCGTGGAAAGCTCCGGCAGTTCCAAAACCGTACAGCAGTACAGCACCACCTACGGGAAACTTCTTTATGCGGCGTTTACCCTTTACCCGTCGGGAACGCCCGGGAAGAGCGGATACCTTTTGAAGGACGAAACGGTCAACGGCGTAAACATCGCCGCCACTTACGAAATAAAATACGCTTCCGCTCAAAGCGGATTGACTTACGACAGTCACGTTCCGCCCAGCGCAATAGGCACTTATACCGTCACCGTTAAACTCGTCAATAAAAATTATACCGCTACCAAGAGTATCCTTTACAAGATAGACAGGGGAACGATAGACAACGTCTATTTCGATACCGCCACGCTGGAAAATCAGATTTACGGGTCGGTGGTGGCGCCCATAATCACCACCAGTCCCGCCAACGTCAGCTATTATATAGTTTACCAGGGGTACGACACCGTAATGCCCACCGATGCGGGAAGTTACAACATTACCGTAATTTTCGATGACGACAATTACGAGAAGAAACAGGTTTCCGCAATGTTCAAGATCAATAAGAAACCGCTTACCGTAACCAATATCGAAGTCGCCGACAAGGTCTACGACGGAGTATCCTCGCTTTCGATAACGGGACAGCTTTCGGGAGTTCTGTACGGAGACGAGGTCAACATCACCATGACGGCGAGGACTGCCGAAGGAGCCGTCAACGTGGGTTCGCATTATGTGGACATCACTTCTTATACTCTCACGGGGCTGCAGGCGTTCAACTACGATCTCGTACCGCCGGCTTATTACGGACAGATAAACATTTACGTCAATAAGGTTTCCGACCTGAAATCCTCTTCCTTTATTACCAGCGCAAGCGGCTTCGATTCGGGGACGACGGTGGAGTTCTCGGTCATCGACAGCAAGGACAACAAAGCCGATTTTATGGAAAGCGTTACGGGCAGAACGACTAAGGTCATCGCCTATACCGTAAAGGAAAACGGAGCCGATATAATCATCAAGAACTCTTTCAAGGTTTATGTGGCGATTCCCGAGGAATTCCTCGATGCGGAATTCGAAGTAGAAGGCGCAGGGGCTTTGGCAGGGCAGAACGTGGTGTTCACCAGGGAGGGGAATTACATAACCTTCCAGGCGTCGAGCGCAGGACAAATAGTTTTCCGAAAGACCGAGGTCAGATATGAATTTATAGTTATCGTTTCGGCAATAGGCGTGGTGATACTGGGAGTTATCGTAGCGGTATGCCTTATTCCTTTGCAGAACAGAAGAAAAACTGCCGATACCGAGAGGGAAAAGGAAACCATAAAAAGGATTAAAAGAGGTTTTTGACGGTGACTTTTTCCTTACGCAAAAAAATCTTGTATATCCTTATTATTATAGCGGCGGCGCTCGTATTCGGGACGGTGGTCTGCGGAACGGACGTTTCCGCTTATTCCTTGTCGGAAACCGACTATTATCTCAGCACTTTCGAAGTCAAGGGAACGGCGAGTAATTATAACGGGGTGGACGGGTGCGTTTACGTGGTGCCGATAAAGGAGGAAGTCTACGAAAATATCCTCTCCGTCACCGTGACCGTCGTAAAACTCAAAGAAGCCGACACCACGGAAAGCACCGTGCAGACCGACGGGGAAAACAACGTGACGAGCGGTCACGCTCTTATCGAAACGTTTACCGTCGAAAAGACGGGAATGACGGTTTACGAAAAGCCGACTCCGAATAAACACGCTTATTTCGAGATAACGGCTAAACAATGGTGCGCTTTCGTTTTCACGGTAAAATATATGTCGGGGACGGAAGAAAAAACAGCTTACGACCCGGAAATACTCTATTGTCGGGCGATAGACAATTCGGTACCCGAGGCATATTATCTTTCCTGGAGTTACGAATCGGGTCAATACGTTTTCGACGTGACCGTCAGGGGAAACAAGCGAGGATATACCTTAAGCTCCGATTCCGGACTGAAAGCGTTTACCGTGTTGAAGTATTCGGGCGGCGCGTGGACGAAAATAGAAGAAATCACGGTTTCGGGCGGAAGTACCTACAATTACCGTTTGAAAACCACGCCGGGCAACGCCGTTTATTATATCGATATTATAGACAACGTCGGTAACGGCGCAAGGTGTAAGATAGTCGAACTCAAGCAAACGACCTACGACAAAGGATTCGAGTCCGCCGTGGAAAATCAGATATCCGACCTCGCTTCCTACGACGATTTTTCCGAAGAGCTCAAAGCCGAACTGGAGAAGGAGTATTATACTTATTATTTGTTGATACAAGATTCAACGGCTACCGAAACGGAAATTAAGGAAGCCCAAAACGTAGTTTACGAAACAATGGCGTATATTGCTAAACTTCAGGAAATGAAGGCGGAAGGGGTAAAGGAATATACCGTGCTCAATCCTTATGTGGAATATTTCGGCGGCGAGATAGCGGTACTCAATCCGGCGGTGTTCGCTTCGCAGAAATACGGAGAAAAAGCCGAATACATCTTCCAGACGGCGTATTACGACCCCGACAGCGTGGACAGGGCGGCGGAGAAAAAGCTCCTCGGCATAAGAAATCCGAAGGAACTCTATACCGTTACTTTCACTCTTCGGAAGGACGGAGAGGAGGTCAAAGAGGATTTTTCCGAACCGTTGGCGGTGAAACTGCCCTTCGATAAAGGGGAGGTAAGCGTATCGCTGACTTATACCGACGCCGAGGGCAACAAAACGGTAAAAGAATGTAAAGTAGGATACGGGACGGATTATACGGTAATTTATCTTGACAAAAGCTACGGGCAGATAAATATTTTCGTCGGAAGCGAAGCCGACCTGCGTTGGCTGTGGTTCCTTACGGTCATTCCCGTGGCGGCGGTAATAGCGGTAACCGTTATCCTTATAAGGCGAAAGAAGCGTCAAAAAATTGACACCGAACAAAATAAATAATATACTGATTAAAATTCTGTAACAGGTAAAGGAGTGATTTATGAAAAGACTTGTCTTGACGAAAAAGGAAATTTTTACGATACCCAATTTCCTGACGCTTATCCGTCTTTTGAGCGTACCCGTCTATATGACGCTCATAATTTTGGGCGGGTTGGAAAACTCTCATCCGCAGTATTACGTTTACATCGGGCTTGCGGTAATGGTTTTTGCGGCGTCTACCGATCTTTTCGACGGATATATTGCGAGAAAATACAACCAGGGCACTTATCTCGGGCAGCTTATCGACCCGATAGCCGACAAAGCCATGCACATAGGGTGTCTGATAGCGTTGATTGTGGTAGGTTACATTCACTGGGTGTTCGTTATTTTCCTCGCCCTCAGAGAAATATGTATGGTAGTGGTGGGCAGTTTCCTGTTCAACGACGTCAACATCAAATCCAATATGCTGGGGAAAGTCGCAAGCGCGATATTGAGCATAGGTATGATAGCCTGTTTCTTCCATCCGTATATATCCAAGCTGTGGGGAGAATACGGACTGGACTGGATAGTGATCACCGTAGGGCTTGTATTGAACTGGATAGCCGCCATAAATTATGCAATAGACGCGTCCAAACAGTATAAAGAAAACAAACTCGCCGAAGCCGACAAGCAGGGAAAAGAAAACGCCGACGAAGAGGAAGGCGGTGCGGAAGCAGCCGTAAATTCCGAAGAAAAATCCGATAAAGAAGAAATCGAATAAACGAAAGAAAAACAATAAAAACAAGGAAGTAACCGTATGAACAAGAATTTCGAACCGAAGCTGTTTGAAAAAGACATTTACGAGCGTTGGTGCCGCAAAGGGTATTTCACGCCGAAGATCGACAAGAGCAAGAAGCCTTTCACCATTGTGATACCGCCGCCCAACATCACCGGGCAGTTGCACATGGGGCACGCTCTCAACAATACTTTGCAGGACATAATAATCCGTTACAAGCGGATGGACGGCTATGCCGCTTTATGGCTTCCGGGGACCGACCACGCCAGTATCGCCACCGAATTGAAGATAGTGGAACAGATACAACAGGAAGGATTGACCAAAGAGGGCGTCGGGAGAGAGGAGTTTCTGCGCAGGGCGTATCTTTGGAAGGAGAAATACGGCGGCAGGATAGTGGAACAGCTCAAACGTCTCGGTTCCAGTTGCGACTGGACGAGGGAAGCGTTTACCATGGACGAAAAATGCAGCAAAGCCGTGAGGGAAGTTTTCGTCAATCTGTACGAAAAGGGGCTTATTTACCGAGGCAACCGCATGACGCACTGGTGTCCGAGTTGCGGCACGGCGATAAGCGACGCCGAAATAGAATACGAAGAACAGGCCAGTAACCTCTGGCACATACGTTATCCTTATACCGACGGATCGGGATATATGGTGGTGGCGACCACCCGTCCCGAGACCATACTCGGCGACACCGCCGTCGCCGTCAATCCCGAGGACGAGAAATACAAGTCCGTAGTGGGCAAGACCATGAAACTTCCGCTTACCGACAGGATCATTCCCGTAATCAGCGACGAATATGTGGAAGTGGGATTCGGTACGGGTGCGGTCAAGATAACCCCGGCTCACGACCCCAACGACTTCGAAGTGGGAAAACGGCATAATCTGGACACCGTGGTGGTCATCGACGATAAGGGCTTTATGAACGAAAATGCGGGCAAGTACTGCGGTATGACCCGGGAAGAGGCGAGGAAAGCCATCGTTAACGACTTAAAGGAAGCCGGACTCTTGGAAAAGATCGAACCCTATACCCACAACGTGGGGGTATGTTACCGTTGCCACACCGCAATAGAACCGAGGGTGTGCGAGCAGTGGTATCTTAAAATGGAAGAACTCGCCGCCCCCGCCATTAAGGCAGTCAGGGAAGGCAAGACCAAGTTCATTCCCGCAAGGTTCGAAAAAATATACTTCAACTGGATGGAGAACATAAAGGACTGGTGTATCTCGAGACAGCTCTGGTGGGGACACAGGATACCCTGCTGGTATTGCGACGACTGCGGCAAAATGACGGTTTCCAAGACCGATCCGGACGTATGTCCGCATTGCGGAAGTAAAAATCTCAGGAGAGACGAGGACGTCCTCGATACCTGGTTCAGTTCGGCTTTGTGGCCGTTCAGCACGCTGGGCTTCCCCGACAAGACCGAGGATCTGGAATATTTCTATCCCACGAGTTTACTCGTCACCGCATACGACATCATCTTTTTCTGGGTGGCGAGAATGATTTTTTCGGGGATAGAACATATGGGCGAAACGCCTTTCCCCGAAGTGCTTATCCACGGCATAGTCAGGGACTCGCAGGGCAGAAAAATGAGCAAGTCTCTCGGAAACGGAGTGGATCCGCTGGTGCTTATAGACCAATACGGCGCCGACGCTCTGCGTTATTCGTTGTGTTCGGGAGTTGCGCCCGGGAGCGACATCCGCTACAGCGACGACAAAATGGAAGCGGCGAGGAACTTTTTGAACAAACTCTGGAACGCCTCCCGTTTCGTGTCCATGAATCTCGAAAACAAGGACGTTTCGGGAGAGTGGAAGACCCTTACTGACGCCGATAAATGGATTTTGACCAAACTTCAACTGGTGACGGCGGAAGTCAGAAGAAACAGCGACAGGTACGAGATAGGGTTGGCTTTAGCCAAAATTTACGATTTCGTGTGGAGCGATTTCTGCGACTGGTATATAGAACTCACCAAACCCGTCCTCTACGGACAGGACGAGGAAAAGAAACTCGACACTCTGAAAGTTATAAGGTACGTTCTGGGCGAAATACTGAAGCTTATGCATCCTTTCGTGCCTTTTATCACCGAAGAGATTTGGACGGAACTCAATTACGGCGAAACGGTAATGACGGAAAAATATCCTTCGTACAAGGAAAAATTCGTGTTCGGGAAGGAATACGAGGAATTCGAAAAGGTCAAGGAAGTCATCACCAAAGTCCGTGCGATACGGGCGTCGATGAACGTACCGCCCACCAAAAAATTCAGTCTTTACCTCGGAGAGGGCGGCGAAAATCTGTTGAGCGAAGCCGTCTATATCGAAAAACTCGCCAACGTCAGCAAAGTGGTTTCCGCAAAGGAATTTTCCGCAGAGGAAAAGGTCTGCCGAGCGGCGACGTCGTTTGCGGAAATACTGATACCTTTAGGGGAGCTGGTGGATTTCGAGAAGGAAAAAGCCAGACTGGAAAAGGAACTCGCCGCCGTGGAAAACGAAATAAAACGGGGCAAAGGAATGTTGGCGAACGCAGGATTTTTAGCCAAAGCGCCCGCAGCTTTAGTGGAGCAGGAGAAGGAAAAACTGCGTAAGAACGAGGAACTGAAAGAACGTATCAAGACGCAGATAGCCGAGCTTTCGTAATGATAAAGAACGTATTATTCGATCTGGACGGCACGCTTATAGACAGCAGTAAATGTATTTATACCGTTTACGAACGGCTGTTTTCGGAATTAGGTCTGCAAATGCCTCCGGACGAGGAAAAAAGAAAATTTATCGGGCCGCCGGTGGAAACCACCATGAAGAGATTTCTTACCCGAGGATATAAGGAAGCCGCCGACCGTTTCAGGGCGATCTATTTGACGGTGGATCTGGCGTCCACCAACGTCCTTTACGACGGGATAGCCGAAGCTCTCGCCGCACTGAAAGCGGACGGCAAACGTCTGTTCGTTGCGACCTCCAAGTCCGAACCCGTGGCGAAAACCATTCTCGAACTGATGAACGTTGCCCGTTTTTTCGACGCAATCTACGGAAACAACGGCATTGACCGTATGCATAAAGCGGAGGTGTTGGAGGCGTTGTTCTCCGAGTGCGGAATAGCCAAAGAAGAAAGTATCCTGATAGGGGATACCGTTTTCGACGTCGAAGGCGCAAGGAAATGCGGCATCGCCGTGGGTATGGTCAATTACGGTTTCGGCAGGGCGGAGGACTTAGGACGTCATGTTTCGGAGGTTTCCTTTTTTGCGGATACCGCTAAGGAAATACCCGTGCTTATAGGAGAATCGAAGTGAACAAAATCATAAAGACAGGACTTTTCGGTGGATTTGCAAGGGCGGCGTTTATCGACGTGACGGAAATGGTAAACGAGGAAATAAAAATACATTCTCTGTCTCCGTTGGCGACGGCGGCTTTAGGCAGAGCGCTCACCATGGGCGCTTACGTCTGCGCCAATCTGAAGTCCCCGTCGGATACTTTCAGCATCACGGTAAACGGCGGCGGACCGCTGGGCAGCATAGTGATAGCCGGCGGCAATCATACTTTAAGAGGATACGTAGATAACTCCTCGGTCGATCTTCCCGTCCGTTCCGACGGACATCTCGACGTGGGAGGAGGGGTAGGCAAGGAAGGTTTCATCACCGTTATAAAAGACCTCGGACTCAAGGAACCTTATGTGGGCAGATGCGAACTCGTCAGCGGCGAGATAGCCGAAGATTTCGCAAAATACCTTTTCGTAAGCGAAGGGATAAAGAACGCCGCCGCCTTCGGCGTCAAAGTGGATAAGAACGGGTGTCTGGCGGCAGGCGGCATAGTAGTCGAAGCTCTGCCCGGCATAAACGACGATATGCTTTTTATTTTGGAGGACGTGACCGGCAATTTCACCAACGTCAGCGACCTCATCGAAGAAAAAGGGATAGACGGGATATACGATTTTTATTTTTCCCATCTCGACGCCGAAGTTTACGCCGAGGAAGAGTTGTTTTTGAAATGTAACTGTTCTCAGGAAAAAATAGACGGAATGATAAAGGGGATAGGGAGAAAAGAATGTGAAGAAATTCTCGAAGAACGGGGATCGATCGAAGCCGTATGTCATTTTTGCGAGAAAAAATATCTTTACGGGAAAGAGGAACTGGATAAATTATGGGAGAAATAATAGAATTAAAGACGGATTTTCCCGTCCTTGTGAAATATGCGCAGAAAGCTTTGGACGAAGGGAATTTCGTCCTGGCGAGCATCAATTTGAACGAAGCTATGGAAAAGGCCGAATCGAACAGGGAAAGGCATCTCGTTTATTCGATGTTTTTCGAATGTTACCGCAGAGTGGAAAACGGGGGCGCAATGGTGGAAGTTCTCGCTCGGGACCTCTCCGTCTCCTCCAAGGCGGCTTTTGAAAAAATTCCCGTTAAAATGCAAAGAAAATACAACGACTATTACGAAGAGGAAGCCCCTTCTTACGAGGATTACCTCGGATATTGTCGGGTACAGAACCTGATAAAGGAAAGAAAATACGAAGCGGCGGCGGCAAGTCTTGCTGGATTGCAACCCAACCTCGATCTTGCGGAGGACGTGTGTTTTGCTTTGGAGGAAGCTGCCCGCTGCGACAATTCCTTCGACCTCGACAGATTCTGGAATTATATGACCAGGGTGCTTATCGGCGCTCCGTTCAGGTCGGACTTCATCTATATGATGCTTAAATCGGGCAGGAACACCCGTCAACTGGCTTTGGAGGGGGCAGCCCTGTTGTTGGACGAAGAGGATCCCGTTATTTTGAAAACCTGCGGCGAGGCGTATTACCGCAGCGGCTTCACGGCGATTGCGGAAAGGTTCTTCGCAAAGATATTGACGATTTACGAAACCGACGAAGAGAGCCTTTATTATATGGCGGCCATAGCGCAATCCGGAGGGGACGAGGAGGGAAAAAACAAATACTTCGGTACCTATAAAGCCGCTTACTCGGTGATAGGCGCACCGACGGAAATAATAGCCCGTTATCTGGAATCCGACAGCCTCGGGGATAATTTCCTCTACGGATATATGCCGGTTAAATTCATTAACGCCGTGGCGAAATCCTTATCGCAGACACTTAAAATCCGCGAAATGGATACCGAAAGTGCAAAGTTACTGAAGGATTTTTGTAAGGTGGCATACGGCGGGGCGGTCGTTAAAACGGTAAGACAAATAACCAAACTGTCTTCCCGTCCCGAAATAATCGAGGCGTTGAAAGAAGTGTTAAGGTCGGACTGGCCCTCCGTCAAGGTAAAGGAAGCGGTCCTGGAAAAACTTCTTACGGCAGGATACGAAGGAGAAATAGTCCTGCTTACCGAAAATTTTGCGACATATGCCTCGGTTGCCGCAATACACCGCAGGGTTTCCTCGCAGTGGGAAGCCGTTTACCGTCAATGTATAAAGATCATTCTGCTGAACGATATGTATATCCCGTTGCGTTGTTCGCTGCTGTCGATGTTGATAAAGCGCCTTGCCGACTCCTTCGACGTGGAGGAACAGGATCTGAGCGAAGCCACGGCGATGTGCTTAGCCAATTATTGTATTAAATTGAAAGTCAACGCAGACATAGACTTCTTCATCGGAAGCCTGGGCGTGCCGGAACAGCTGATGAATATGTTTATGAAAAAATACGCTCTCACCACCCTCAATCTGGATTGAATATGAAAAAAAGAGCGGTTTTATTCCTGATTTTAATATTATCGCTCTGCGTACTCGCTTCTTGCTCGGAACGTCCAGCTCCGACGGAATTTTCGGTGGCGTTTTCCACGGACGGAGGAGGGGAGATTCCGTCTGTCTTTACCGACGAAGTCTCCGAACCGCCGCAGCCGCAAAAGGAAGGTTATGTTTTCGAAGGCTGGTACGAAACCGAAGATTTTTCCACAAAGAGGGTGTCTTTTCCTTATTATCCGCTGAAAAACCTCACTCTTTACGCTAAATATGTGGACGTAAACGTAGGGAACGAGGAACTGATTTTCACGCTGTCCGAAAACGGTGAAAGTTATATTCTGACGGCATACGAGGGCGATTCTCACGCCGTGGTGGTGCCGAAAACGCACCAAGGACTGCCTGTGGTTTCCGTCGCCGACGGATTTTTAGAGGATTATTACGGTATTAGAGAATTTTATTTTTCCTCGGCTATCGAAAAAATCGAAGAAAGTTTTTATTATTGCCCCAATCTGGAAGGATTTTACCGCATAGACGAAGGGGCGGGCGTTTACGACGCACGGGACGGGGTCTTGTATAAGGACGGGGGCAGAACTCTCGTCAAATATCCCGTCGCTTTGAAAGAAAATAAGGTTTATCTGACGGATTTTTCCATTCCCGAAGGCACGGAAATTCTCGAAAACAACGCTTTTCGCAACGCATTCCGATTAAAAAGCGTGACTTTGCCTGCGTCGCTGGTTTCGACGGGAAACAATTTTTCGGGGTTGACTTCCCTGGAAAATATTTTTGCGTCGGGGGGAGCGTTTTTTTCGACGAACGGAGTTTTATACTCTGCCGATAAAAGCGTTTTGCTCCTTTATCCTGCCGGAAAAACCGATAAAACTTACGTCATTGCCGACGAAACGGTCACGGTAAAGGACGGAGCGTTCGAGGGAGCGCAGTTTGAAAATCTCGTTCTCGGCGACAAAACGGAGAACTTTTATCCGCCGACGGAAGTGGGAAATCTTCTTTCTTTCGGCGTAAAAAACAATCCGTTTTTTGCCGTTAAGGACGGGGTGTTGTACGATAAGGACTTTACGACCCTCCTGAGATATCCGACGGCGAAGGACGGGGAGGATTTTTCCGTGCCCGACGGGGTGAAGATAATTTCGTCATACGCCTTTTACGGCGTTCGGAATCTGAAGGAGCTCGTTTTGCCGCCCTGCGTCGAGGAAGTGAAAGCCTACGCTTTTTGCGGAGGAGAAAACGGAAAACTGGAAAAAATAGTTTTTTTGCCCGAAAGTTCTCTTGCGGTTTTGGACGGCAGCGCCTTTACCGCCTGCAGTTTGCTGAAAGAGGTGTATCTGTCCTCCCGAACGCCGCCTTCCACCGATACGGAGCTGCTTGCGGAGGGGAGTTTTTTCATTTACGTCCCCGTCAATACCGAAAAGTTCTATAAAACGCAGTGGGCGCAAATTTCTTCCGTAATTTACTCTTCCGAGGAATTTTTG
>CASDZI010000023.1 GCA_949285605.1 uncultured Christensenella sp. | reverse complement strand
AAAAGATCCTTCCGACAGTAACGTGAGGATCGCCCCGAGTATGCCTCCCGTGGAAGAACTGGCTATAGCGATGGAAGTATTTTGTTGTGCGGCGAAACTCGCTTATTTCGAAAAAGCTACCGGCAGAATTTAATTTTAAAAAAAATACAACTTTCTCGACGGACGTCTTTACGGCGTCCGTTTTTTTTGAGCGTAAAATTTGTCATAGAGTATTTTGGGTTCACATAGATTAGAGTAACAGAAATTTTGGAGGCTGGTTTATGTTGAATTACGATATATACGACGATATTGCTCTCCGCACGGGAGGGGATATCTATTTAGGGGTGGTGGGACCCGTGCGTACGGGAAAATCCACGTTTATAAAGAAGTTTATGGAACTGCTGGTTCTGGACAGAGTGGAAGACAAAAACAAACTGTCCCGAATGATCGACGAATTACCGCAATCCGCCGACGGGAAAACCATAATGACGACCGAACCGAAATTCGTTCCGAACGAAGCGGCGGAAGTGACTTTCGATAAGATGACCGCAAACGTAAGGCTTATCGATTGCGTAGGCTACCTTATCGAGGACGCATTGGGGCATAAGGAAGGCGATAAGCCGAGACTGGTAAAAACGCCTTGGTCGGAAAAGGAGATACCTTTCCAGGAGGCGGCGGAAATAGGTACCGACAGAGTTATCAAAGAACATTCCACCGTAGGGATCCTTGTCACTACCGACGGAACGATAACCGATATAAACCGCACCAAATACGTTGAAAGCGAGGAGAAAGTCGTAGCGGCGCTGAAGGAAAGCGGAAAGCCTTTCGTGATCGTGCTTAACTCCCGTTCTCCCGAAGAGACCGATGCGATAAGGCTCGGAGAAAGTTTGTCGGAAAGGTATTCCGTTCCGGTTACGGTATGCGACGTTATGAATCTAACTAAGGAGAAGATAACGGAAATTATGCAGAATATACTGTTCGAATTTCCTATTACGGCAGTAAACATATCCATACCCAAGTGGATGCGATCCTTCGGAAGCGGAGAAAAGATAATTGCGGACATACTTTCGGTCATTCGGGAAGGAACGAAAGGAATGAGTAAAATGAGAGATTATGTTTTACTGGAAGAAATTTTCGCCGAAAACGAATATATCGAAAGCGACGTCGAGGTATTCAGTCAGCCTGCAACAGGAGTGATTGAACTGAAATGCAGAGCGAAAGAAGGGCTGTATTTCAAAGTTCTCAGCGCAGAATGCAATAACAACGTGGACGACGAATACAAACTTCTAACATTCGTCAAGAAACTGAGCAAATCTTACGCCGATTACGAGGGAATCAGAAAAGCCATGGAATCGGTAAAAACCGACGGTTACGGCGTAGTTAATCCCGGGATAGAAGATATGGAACTGGAGGAACCCGAACTTGTAAAGAAAGGCAATCAATACGGTGTAAAACTAAAAGCCAGCGCACCTTCTTTCCATATTATGCGTGTGGATGTGGAAACGGAGATCAGCCCGATTATAGGCAGCGAACAGCAGAGCGAAGATCTGGTAAAATACCTTCTCAGCGAATTCGAAACAAATAAGAGCGGCATCTGGGAAACGAATATGTTCGGGAAGAGCCTGAACGCACTGGTAAAAGAGGATCTGAACAACAAACTCTCCAGTATGCCGGGCGATACGAGAAACAAATTGCGCAGAACCATATCGAGGATAGTTAACGAAGGAAAAGGCGGAGTTCTTTGCATTTTGTTATAAAAGGAGCGAACAAGGGGGAATTTACAAAAAATATCCGTTTTCTTGCAAAACGGATATTTTTATGTTAATCTAACAAAGAGGAATTAATATGAAAGATTATACAAAGGCGATACTGGTCAAAATATCGGGGGAAAAAGAGGATACCGAGTCTTTCGGGGAACTTGCTCTTCTGGCAAAGACCGCAGGATACGAGACGGTAGCCGAGGTTTTTCAACGCAAAGAACGACCGGATAAAAGTTATTATCTCGGGAAAGGCAAGCTTGAGGAACTGAAACAAGCCGCAGAAGCGTTGCAAGCCGGCACCGTCATCTTCGACAACGACGATATAAGCGGAAGTCAATTCAATAATCTCGAAAAATATCTGGACTGTTCGGTGTTGGACCGAGCCACGGTCATTTTGGAGATATTCGCTAAACACGCCACCACCGCCGAAGGAAAACTTCAAGTGGAACTTTGCAGGAAGAAACACAGTCTGCCGAGGGTGCTCGGTCAAGGAGCAGTACTTAGCAGACAGGGCGGCGGCGGAGCCGGCGGAGGAGGCGCGAGAAGAGGCGGCGGTGAACAGCAGCTGGAACTCGATAAACGTACCATCAGATACGAAATACGCCAATTAGAAGAAAGGATAGAGAAACTCACCGCCGAAAGAAGATTGCGCAGGAAGAAAAGACAGAACACAAAAATCAAGTCTGTCAGTATCGTTGGCTACACAAATGCAGGCAAATCTACTTTAATGAATCGTTTGACCAAAGCGGGTATTCCCGAGGAAGACAAGTTGTTTGCTACCCTGGATACCACCACTCGCAAATTGTGGGTGGGACCGGGGAAGGAATTCCTTTTAACGGACACCGTGGGATTCATTTCAGGATTGCCGCACGAATTCGTGAAAGCTTTTGCAGGGACGTTGGAAGAGACCCGTTATTCCGACCTGATTATGACGGTATATGATTGTTCGGGAAAAGATTTTTCCCTGCAATACGACGTGGTGAAGAGCGTACTGTCCTCCATAGGAGCCGACGACGTGCCGAAAATTGTGGTTCTCAACAAAATAGACGTTGCGGAAAAAATTCCTTTTCTGCCCGAGGACAATGTGGTTTTGATAAGCGCAAAAACCGGAAAAGGCATAGACGAACTGAAGGAAAAAATCACCGAAACGCTCTTCGGGGAAAAAGTCGTATGGGAATGATCAATTAAGGGTTTCTTTTACGAATTGCAGATAATTCAGGTCGGTATATCCGTTTTTCCGATATAAATTTATGGCGGAAAGATTGTTTTCGGTAACCTCCAGTCTTATCCGTTTAGTTTTTTCCTTAATTTTTTCTTCGGTTTCGGATAGCAGAACTTTACCCAGACCTTTTTTCCTGAATTCTTTTTTCAGATAGAGTTCTTCTATCCAGGCGGTCATGCCTCCGGCTTCGTTGGAATAGGCGAACGAAACGAGACTGTAACCTGCGGTTTGTCCTTCATTTTCGAAAATAAATCCTCGGGCGTAGGGATTTTCTTTCAGACAAAAGTCGAAAGTTCTTTCGAAAGACTTTTCGCTCACAGGGTGTAAAACAGCTTCGGATGAATAATAATCTTTACACATTCCGATAAAATCCTTTCTATCGCTCGGGGTGAAATTTCGTAACAAAACTGCCTCCTTTTTTTAGGTATTTTACAGTATTTTAATATTTTTGTCAAATTTTTGATTATTCTACAATATTATTTTTTGTGGGAGAAAAAGAACTTGATTTTTTTACGGTAAGCGGTTATAATTTATTTCGATGCTAGACGGGGAGCTAGCGGTGCCCTGTAACTCGCAATCCGCTATAGCGAGGTCGAACGCCCACCGAGGTATATTTTATGGAAAGCCGATGGGAATAAGGGATGTTGATAATAAGGTCTCGTACAATTTCGTCTTGTGAACCGTGTCAGAGCTTGACCGCAGCAGCACTAAGCAAGTAACGGGATGTGTTACGAGGAAGCTTTAGGGGAGTTACCTGTTTTCATGCCGATTCGGTAGAGTATATCGGAGTGGGTGCATTTTTTTTATTCGCTTTTCTTTTTTCCTCTTTTAACCCTGTTGACTTTTGCATATAATTATTTGTATAATATTTTATAAATTTTGTAGCGGAGTAATTATGAATAGCGTTTTGTCGAGAGAATCGTTGCCGGAAAACAGGAAATGGAAGTTGGAGGATATTATGTCCGAGAACGAAACGGACAGATATTTTTCCGACGTAAGGGCGGGTATTGTGGAAATATCTTCTTTCAAGGATAATTTAACGCCGGATAATACTTTGGAGTGTCTGCTTACTCTAAGTAAAATTTCCTATAAACTTTCCAAGCTGTACGTTTATCTCAATATGAAGAGCGACGAGGACAAATCCGTTGCCAAATATCAGGAACTTTGCGAAAAAGTCTCGATGTTGGCTTCCGATTTTTCCGAAGCGGCGTCTTTTATCAGACCTACCTTGGCGAAATTCCCTTCCTCCGAACTGAAAAAAATGCGTGACAGCGAAAGTTTTGCCTATTTCAGTATGGATCTGGACGGTATAATACGGGACAAAAAGCGTTTACTGGGGAAAAGGGAAGAAGCTTTGTTGTCTATGGTTGGGACGTTCAGCGACGATTTCAGAACGATTTTCGGAATGTTCGACAACGTCGATATAAAAATGGGAGAGATCGAACTCGACGGAAAAACCGTGCCTCTTACCCACGGCACTTATTCCGTGGCATTACAGAATCCCGATAAAAACGTGCGTAAAAAAGCTTACGAAGCCATGTTTGACGCTTATATTTCCAACATCAACACCATTGCGGCAAATTATGCCGGAAACGTAAAAAGGGATTATTTTTACGCCAAGGTCAGGAAACATCCGACCTGTCTCGCAAAAGCCTTATACGCCGAAAATATTCCCGTCAAGGTGTACGACAATCTCATAGAAGTAGTCAAAAAATATACCCCGTTGATGCACGAATACGTTGCTTTGCGTAAAAAAGCTCTCGGACTCGACATTCTGAATATGTACGACTTGTACGTTCCCGTCGTTTCGGACAATAACTCTCTTACCGACTTCGACGAGGCTTACCGTATCGTAAGCGAAGCGTTGGCTCCGATGGGAGAAGATTATGTATCCGTGTTCGATAAAGCGCCGTCGGAAGGTTGGATCGACGTGGAGGAAACCCCGAATAAACGCAGCGGAGCGTATTCCTGGGGTGTATACGGCACGCATCCTTACGTTTTGCTCAATCATAAAGGGACTACTCACGACGTGTTTACGGTGGCTCACGAAATGGGACACGCTATGCATACCTATTATTCGAATAAAACGCAATGCTACGAAAAAGCCGATTACGTTATTTTCGTAGCGGAGATAGCCAGTACGGTAAACGAAGTCTTATTGATAAAACACTTGTTGAAGACCGCAACCGGGGATAAACGCAAATATCTTCTGAGTTATTATATCGACATGATCCGCACTACCTTATTTAGACAGACCATGTTTGCCGAATTCGAAAAATTCGCTCACGGAGTAATTGAAAGCGGCGAACCGCTCAGCGCCGAAAAGATGACGGATTATTATCGCAGACTGAATGCCGAGTATTACGGAGAAGCGGTGGTCACCGATGAAAGGATAGGTTACGAATGGGCAAGGATTCCGCATTTTTACCGTGATTTTTACGTTTATAAGTATGCAACGGGAATTATTTGTGCCATAAACATTGCCGAAAGGATACTCACCGAAGATAATTATGTGGAAAAATATAAGACGTTTTTAAGTTCGGGGGGTAGTATGTATCCTATGGAGATATTAAAACTTGCAGACCTGGATCTTACCAAGAAAACGCCTTTCGAATTTGCAATGAAGGAGTTCAAAAAAATTCTGAAAGAACTGTCGAAGTCTATATGAAGAACGCTTGTCTTAAATTAGCTTTACCGATTTTGTTGTTGTGCGTCGTTGCGGGAATATTTTTATATACGCCCCAAGCTTTGCCTGCCGAAGCTGCGGAGGATTACGGAATTTACGACGAAACCGGTACCATACCCGGAATAGGGTACGATCTCGACGGATATTACGTCAGTTTTTCTTATCATAATTATACTCTGCGCAACAGCGGAGTGTATTTTGCTTTCGTTATAACTTTGGATAAGGATTTTCATCACAAGATTTCCTTATCCGACAATAACGTAATTTACGATTGCGCTCTTTTGAAACAGATCGAAATTTTGTTCAAAGTGATGGGATATACCGTAGTTTGCGACGATTTTAACGGACAACTTTACGCCTATCTCAGTTATGACACCATGACCGATTATTATATCGCCAACGGACTGGACGGGTACGAAACCTCCGATTCCGACGCAACGGAAGATAAAGGTTTTTTGTTTACCGATTATTACACCGAGAGCAAAACCGTTTTTTCGTTGATAGGCAGCGGCGATAACGTGATTGACGCCTGTCTGGAGCTTTTCAAGGAAGCGGGTGCCCCCGAGGACAAAATCGCTTTGCGTTACGTTTACGGGACCCCTTACAAAATAGTGACCAGCGATGCGGATTCGGTAACTTACAATACTCAGAGAAATTTGTATTTGCACAGTTTCAATTTGACTATTGCCGATAAAGACAGGGTGATTCATTTGAAACAGCACGCCCCGAATTCCGTCGGATGGTACGTTCTTGCCGTAATAATAGCTATTCCGGCGATTGCCGTTCCTTTGACGATAATGATTGTTAAGCGAAAGAAAAAACAGGAGGGAATAAATTAAATGGCTGAAAGCGCTAACGATAAAAGGAAGTCCGTCGATAAAAAACAAGTGAGACGCTTCCCGAATAATTTCGAAGCGGAACAGAGTTTGCTTTGCTGTATGCTGATAGATTCGGATGCGGCGAGAGAGGTGCTTTCCGTTTTGCCGGAAGAGGGATTTTACAATTCGGTAAACCGCAACGTATATTCGGCTATGCGTACGCTTTATAAGAAAGGCGACGCCGTGGATTTCATAAACGTATACGACGCCATGCAAAGCGCAGGGACGGCGGACGACAAAACTCTCGATTATCTCACCACGTTAAACACCTTGTTCCCTTCGGCGGTGCATTACAAGCAATACAAGAAAATACTCGTAAGAGATATGGTGCTTCGCAACGTCATCAAGGCGGGGGAGAGCATTATCGACGAAGCATACGAAAATTCCGACGAAGACGAGGTTATAAGAAAAGCGGAAAAACTGGTCTATGACCTTTCTAAAGATATGCGTACCGGCGGATTGGTGCACGTTTCCGATTCGGCGGCGGAAGTTCTGAACAGAATAGATACGCTTATGAGCGATTCGGGGGCGTTGAGAGGGCTGAACACCGGATTCCGTCGTTTCGACAAAGTTACCAACGGACTGCAAAACGGCAACCTCATCATTCTCGCCGCCCGTCCTTCGGTCGGTAAAACCGCATTTGCGTTGAATATCGTGGCAAACACCGTTAAAAATTCCAAAACTCCGAAATGTATAGCGGTATTTTCTTTGGAAATGGCGTCGAGAGAAATCGCCCAGAGACTTATCAGCAATATGGGCGGTATATCTATGAACGATATGAATTCCGCTTCCTTCCGGGGAGACGGTCAGACTCGGTTATGGAAAGTTATCAAAACGCTTTCGGAGACCAAAATCTACATAAACGATTCCTCTCTCATAACGCCGCAGGAGGTTTTGAGCCAGTGCAGGAAACTGAGTGCGGATCAACCTTCGGGAAGGGTGGACCTGGTGGTGGTGGACTATCTTCAGCTCATGAGTTCGGGAACTTCGACCAGGGGCGAGGACAACCGTCAGCAGGAGATTGCCAGAATGAGTCGTCTTATGAAAGTCATTGCCAGAGAATTGAACTGTCCGGTAATACTGTTGAGTCAGATGTCGAGAGGAATAGAAAGGAGAGAGACCAAAACGCCGCAGCTTTCCGACCTGAGAGAATCGGGAGCCATCGAGCAGGACGCCGATATAGTTATGTTCCTGTATCGGGAGTTCGAGGAAGAAAAACACGCTTCTCCGATAATTCTCGACCTGCAGAAGCACAGAAACGGCGAACTGGCGAGGATAAGGCTTTCCTGGCAGGGAGAAATTATGACCTTTACCGAAAGCGAAGATCAGCACGAACCCGTGGCTTCGGCAAAGCCTCGCAAAAATAAAACCGCGAACGAGGAAACCTCGGAGGAATAATTTACATAATACGCTAAATTCGGCATATAAAAGTTTGCAAATACATATTTTTTATGCTATTATTAACAGACTGGAGAAAATTCGAACAGAAGGAAAAATACGGAGGTAAACATAAATGGAATATTCAGTTCAGAATTTAAGCAAATCCAAAGTGGAGATTGCTATCGACGTCAACAAAGAGGAATGGGCTGCCGACGTCAAACAGGCTTACGAAAAAAACAAACATAAATACGCCATAGACGGTTTCCGTAAGGGGAAAGTGCCTATGAATATTCTGGTTAACCGTTACGGTATCGAGTTTTTCTATGAAGAAGCCATCGATTCCACCCTTTCCAAGCACTACGCCGACATAATCAAAAACGACAATCTCGACGTTGTGGGAGAACCCAGCGTAGACATCAAAGAGATCAGCGAAGACGGCGTCAAAGCAGTTATTACCGTTGCCGTAAAACCCGAATTCGAACTCGGACAATACAAAGGCTTGACCTTTAAGATGGATTCCGTCGAAGTTACCGACGAAGACATACAGGCCGTTATAGACAAGGAACTCAACGCAAGAGCCCGTCTGGTGGAAAAATCCGACGGAGCGTTGGAAAACGGAGATACCGCCATACTCGACTACAGCGGAAGCGTGGACGGAGTTAAATTCGAAGGCGGCACTGCGGAAAATCAAAGACTGGAAATCGGAAGCGGAGCGTTCATTCCCGGTTTCGAAGAACAGCTTGTCGGAATGAAGATAGGGGAAAGCAAAGATATCAACGTCAAGTTCCCCGAGCAATACACCCCCGAACTTGCCGGAAAGGACGCCGTATTTGCCATTAAGATCAACGGTATACAGCATAAGGAACTGCCCGAACTGGACGATGAATTCGTAAAGGACATCGACGACGAACTCAATACCGTTGCGGAGTGGAAAGAAAAGATCAAGAACGAGCTTGCTCCCAAGAAAATAGAACAAGCCGGATATAAACTCGAAAACGAAATGATCGACGCCATCGTCAAGAACACCGAGATTGAGATTCCCGAATGCATGGTGGACGAAGAACTCGATTACAGAGTGCAGGAACTCGAACACAGTATGGCTCAATACGGACTTAAATTCGCCGATTATTTGAAATATACCGGAACCACGGTGGAAGAAATCAAGGCGGAAAAACGTAACGAGGCTTATGCGAATATCAAGTCCCGTCTGGTGATGGAGGCTATCGTAAAGAAAGAAAATATCGACGTGTCCGCCGAAGAACTCAACGCAGAATTCGATAAGCTGGACGAAAAACAGAAGAATCCGCAATATATGAGCTATATCGCCAACAAACTTCTGGTTGACAAATTATTCGCATTCCTGAAAGCTAATAATAATATAGAATAAGGATTATAATATTACGGTCCGACCGAAAAGGTACCGCCGTAAAAGGAGGAGATTATGTCCATACCTTTCGTAATAGAAAAGGACGCAAGAAGCGAGAGAACATACGATTTATATTCCCGCTTACTGGAAGACAGAATAGTCTTTCTTAGCGGAGAAATAAATTTTCAGACGGCTAACAGCGTGGTGGCGCAACTGCTTTATCTGGAAACCAAAGATCCTAATAAGGATATATTCCTGTATATCAACAGTCCGGGCGGCTCTGTCACCGACGGAATGGCTATTTACGACACCATGAATTACATCAAATGCGACGTAAGCACCATTTGCGTGGGTTTTGCCGCAAGTATGGGAGCGTTTTTGTTGAGTTCTGGGACGAAAGGCAAGCGTTACGCCTTGCCCAACAGCGAGATAATGATCCATCAGCCCAGCGGAGGAGTTTCGGGACAGGCGAGTGAAATTGCCATCGTTGCCGAGCATATATTGAAGACAAGGGCTAAAATGAATCGTATCCTCGCCGAAAACACTTCGCAGCCGCTTGAAAAGATAGAGCGCGACGTGGATCGCGATTACTATATGGACGCAGAAGCGGCGTTGGAGTACGGGATCATCGATAAAGTTTATAAGACCCGTAAGGAGTAATATGATCAATCATATCGAAGTAGATAGCAACAGATGTGTTTTTTGCAACAGGGGCCCCGAGGACGGCGTGACGCTCATTGCCGGAGCGCAAGGGGTTTCCATTTGTAATTTATGTATAAGAAGGGCGTACGACGTCCTGGACGAAATTGCGTTTAACCGTGCGGAAAAGGTCGAAAAAGACGAAGTAAAAAGCGAGCTTCCCACGCCCAAAGACATAAAGGAGCGTCTGGACGAGAGTATCGTGGGACAGGACAGCGCCAAAAAAATACTTTCCGTTGCCGTATATAACCACTATAAAAGAATAATGGACGCCAAGAACGACAGCGGAGACGTAAAGCTGGAGAAAAGCAACGTCCTGATGCTGGGTCCCACCGGGAGCGGTAAAACTTTGCTTGCAAGAACCCTTGCCGACATAATCAACGTGCCTTTCTGCGTTGCGGACGCTACGACTTTGACCGAAGCCGGATATGTCGGCGAAGATGTGGAGAATATCCTTCTTAAACTTATACAGGCAGCCGACGGCGATGTGAAAAAAGCGGAAATGGGGATAGTGTATATCGACGAGATAGATAAGATCTGCCGCAAAACCGAGAACGTAAGTATAACGAGAGACGTCAGCGGCGAGGGAGTACAGCAGGCTTTATTGAAGATACTGGAATCCACCGTGGCAAACGTACCTCCTCACGGCGGGAGAAAACATCCGCAGGAAGATTTTATACAGATAGATACCACCAATATTCTATTTATCTGCGGAGGCGCTTTCGTCGGACTGGAAAAAGTGGTTGACAAGAGAAAAGACAGTTCATCTCTCGGCTTCGGAGGCGTTTTGAAAGAGCGGGAAAATATGTATTCGGAAAATATCCACGAACTTCAGCCCGACGATCTTATCAAATACGGACTCATACCCGAATTCGTGGGAAGGATGCCCATCGTCGCAGCCCTCGACCCTTTGACCGAAGAGGATTTGGTCAGGATACTTACCGAACCGAAAAATTCCATCGTCAAACAGTATAAGAAAATGCTCAAACTCAACGACGTGGAGTTGGAGTTCACCGAAGGAGCATTGAAAGCGGTAGCACAAAAGTCCATCGCCCTCAAGACCGGGGCAAGAGGCTTAAGGGCAATAGTGGAAAAGATAATGCTCGACGTAATGTACGATATTCCTTCGGATAAATCCGTTACTTCCGTTACGGTGACCGAGGATTGCGTAAACAAGAACGCTCCTCCCGTCATAGCCAGGAAAAGAAAGGAAACAGCTTAGCAAAAGGCGGTATTCGGTACCGCCTTTTTCGGAGAAAAAAGATGATAAAAAACGCTGAATTTGTTAAAAGCATAGGAGATTCCGCTCAATTATCGGGTATGACTTTACCTGAAATTGCGGTAGCGGGAAAATCCAACGTGGGAAAATCCTCTTTTATAAATTTCATCTGCAACAACAAAAGGTTGGCAAAGACTTCCAAAGAACCCGGCAGGACGAGGCTTCTGAATTATTTCAGCATTAACAAGGGGCAGTTTCATCTGGTAGATCTGCCGGGATACGGGTTTGCCAAGGTAAGTTATGCGGAAAAGGCGAAATGGGGTAAACTGATAGAGGATTACTTCCGTTTGTCGTCCAATCTGAAAAATGTTTTTCTTCTGCTCGACGTGAGGCATAAACCCACCGACGACGATATGCAGATGATAAAATATCTGTATTTTTACCGTATTCCTTTTACCGTTATAGCCACTAAAGCCGACAAATTGAGCAGAAGTGCGGCGCTACGCAATAAAAAAGCCATTGCCGATTATATAGGGATAGGTTGCGACGACGTATATTTGTGTTCTTCCGCCGAAAAGAAAGGCGCAGAAGCCATCTACGCCAGGATAGAAGCCGTACTCGGGGCGGAAGGCGGCGTCGACGAAGGCTTGACGGAATAAACTCCCTGTCACGCTTCACATAAAGACGTCTCCCTTCATAAGATGTATTAGATATAAAAAAAGGGAGATATGTTATGGCTTGCAATATTAAAAACTGTAATACTCCCGCAATATGTTGTACCGGCAATAACGCGTGCGAAAAAACTTGCATAGAGGCGACCAAAGTTTTTGACGCCTGTATGCAACAGCAGAGTGTAAACACCACTCTCACCGTAACTTTTTCCGGAAGCACCGTAGGCTACGATACCGTAGTCGGAGTGCGGAGCTCGGGGGAGGCCGTGATAAGCGACCTGGTGATTACCCCGATAGCGGGAAGCGTTTGCTCGAGAGTGAGTTATACTTTGACGGTGCCGATTGTCGTTGTGGCAGCAAATTCAGCGGGAACACAAATCACCGGTACATCTTCTATGACGTTCAGCCAGGACATTGTCATGAAGGTACCTTCCGACGGAGTTATCGCTCCGTACATTAAGGCGACGGCAGTTATCGTCGGGTTGCAGAATTCCATATCCGGGAATCAGGTTACAACTAATGCTTGTGTCACCATTATTACCAAAGTAGTGGCAGACGTAATACTGGTAGTCTCGGCTTACGGATATCCGGTTTTGCCGCCTTGTCAGGAATATACTCAAGACGTTTGCTCCGGCGTGTTCAGTACTCCGGTATTCCCACGGTAGGAGAAGTAAAATACTAAGGACGCGGTTATAAGACTACTGAGGCTTACGTATTTGCGTAAGCCTCTGGTGTTTTGAGCAATAAAGTTGATTTCGAAAAGGGGATATGGTATCATATCGGTATGAAAGTATATGCTATAAGCGATTTTCATTTATCCAACGGCACCAATAAACCCATGGACGTTTTCGGGGAAAAATGGGTGGGACATTGGGATAAGATATCCGAAGTATGGAAGAAAGAAATTACCGACGAAGACATAGTGCTTTCCGCCGGCGATACTTCTTGGGCAATGAATTTGAGCGAAGCTAAAGCCGATTTGGCGGCGATAGACGCTTTGCCGGGTAAAAAATTCATAATAAGAGGTAACCACGATTATTGGTGGACGAGTTATAAAAAAATCAACGATTGCGGTTACGGGAGTATCCGTTTTATTCAGAACAACGCCTTTTGCGAAGGGGACTACGTCATTTGCGGGACCAGAGGCTGGACGGTGGCAGACGGAGAAGCTTCCGAGGAGGACAAAAAAATATTCTCCCGAGAACTTATAAGACTGGAAATGACTTTGCTTGAAGCGGCGAAAAAGCAAGAAGGGAAAAAGATCTTGCTCTTAATGCATTATCCTCCTTTTAACTCACGTTTCGAAGATTCGGCTTTTACCGACGTCATAGAAAAATACGACGTGGATAAAGTCATTTACGGGCACTTGCACGGAAACCGCTCCAGATACGTTTCGCAGGTAACCAAAAAGGGGACCGATTATCTTTTGACGAGCTGCGATTTCCTCGACTTTTCTCCGTTGAGAATTTACTGACGCCGATCTAAAACAAAACCGTCGCAACAGCGGCGGTTTTGTTTTACCTTTTTGTCGAAAATTGTAGGGATAAATTTCCACAAAATTTTAGTTGGTTTTAAGGTGTAAAAGTATTAAAAATCCACATAAATAAGCTAAATATATTTTTTTATAAAAAATTTTTTTAAAAATTATCATAAAAGTGGTTGAAAATGGAAATTTTCTGTGTTAGAATAATCTTACACAAAAACACGGAGCACAAAGAATGTTTTTCTGCGGCGAACACAGATTGTCTTTGGACGAAAAAGGCAGAATGAGGATCCCGAACAAGTTTCGGGCGAAGTTAGACGACGAGTACGTCATTTTTTGCCTTTCCAACGATTGTCTGTTCATAGTTTCGCAGCAGGAATTCAAGAACAAATACGAGAGGCTGAAGGATACTCTTATTTCTGACGAAACTCAACAGGAAGCCATAAGGCAGTTGTTTGCCACCATGCAGGTTCCCGAGGAAGACAGCCAAGGCAGATTCGTGCTTCAGCCCAGACTCAAGAAGAAAGTCGGTATTACCAAGAAAATGGTTTTTCTCGGCGTTATGGATCGTATCGAGATCTGGAGCGAAGAGGCATACGACGCAAGATACGCTACCGAAAATATGGATATGATGCAGGTAGCCCGCACCTTGAATATTTAAGTATGAACTACGAACACGTTCCCGTGCTTTACAACGAGGTGATAGAGGGATTACAGATAAAGCCCGACGGAATATACCTCGACGGAACGCTGGGAGGCGGCGGACATTCCAAAGGGATACTTCAGCGTCTTACAAGCGGCAGACTCATAGCTTGCGACAAGGACGCCGACGCTTTGAAGAATGCCGAAAGCGTATTGAAAGACTACGCCGACAAAATAACTTACGTTCATGACGATTTCAAAAACGTAACGTCTTATCTGGACGAATTCGGTATAGAAAAACTGGACGGCGTTCTGTTGGATCTCGGGGTGAGTTCTTACCAGATAGACACTGCGGAAAGGGGGTTTTCGTATATAAAGGACGCACCTTTGGATATGCGAATGGACACCGAGCAGAAGTTATCGGCTTACGACGTGGTCAACGGCTATTCGGAAAAGGAACTTCTGAGAGTATTATACGAATACGGAGAAGAGAGAAACGCTCCGCAGATAGTGAGAAACATTCTCAAAAAAAGGGCTGTACGCCCGATAAGCGGCACCTTGGAGCTTGCGGAAACCGTTGCGATGTCATATCCGCCGAAATTCAGGTATCAGAACGGTAAACCGGCGAAAAAAACCTTTCAGGCGATAAGGATCGAGGTCAACGGAGAACTTACGGGACTGCGAGAGACAGTTACCGATTTAAGTCTCAGGTTGAGACCGGGCGGACGGATATGCGTGATAACTTTCCATTCCTTGGAAGACAGGATAGTGAAAAACGCCTTCGTCGAACTGGAAAAGGATTGCATTTGTGATAAAAAACTACCCGTATGCGTTTGCAATAAACGCAGGGAAGTGATAATAATAACCAAAAAACCCGTATCGGGGGAAAAAGAAGCCGCCGTCAACAAACGAGCGGAAAGCGCAAAACTCAGGATTGCGGAAAGAGTATAAAGGGAGGACCGAAATGGAAGACAGCAGATTAACGAATTTCGATAAATACTTATTAGCGGCGCGTAAGAAAATTTCGGAAGAACCGGAAGTCGTAAAAACCGAAGTTAAAAGTAGCGATTGCAACGAATACGAAAATTATTTGCGTAGCATCATAAACGGGGAAGTCTCCTGCGGAAGTCACGTTATGCGGCAGGAAGAGTTCTACGGCAACCTCGGTAAAACTCCCGTCAAAGAGGAAAAAAGCTACCCCGTGTACGAGGAATACAGACCCGTTGTCAAAGCGAAGAAAACTTCCGCCGTTCAGTTCAAGAAGAACGGGAAAATTTTATTGATAATATATGTCATTTTAATGCTGGCTTTAGCATCTATTTTAATAGTGACGAACACGACCGGGCTTCCTTCCGATAACCGCTTTACCGCTTCCGCAGAAAGCGACAAATTGGCTTCCGCTTCGGAAACAGGTTCCATAAGGTCCATGACCATAAGCGAAGAAAGTTCTTCGGAAAACGGTTGGTTTGACAGGTTGTGCGACTCGCTTAATAAATAGGTGAGGTCGGATTAAAAATTAAAATATCTAATTACAGACTCAGGAAAAGGTTACTTACAGTTATGGTGTTGGTAGCCTTTTTGTTTGTCACGATTATAGCGAGATTGATTTATATTCAAATTGCCGAAGGGAGCACCCTCAGGATCAAAGCTCTGGATCAATGGACCAGGGACGTTCCCATTACAGGCGAAAGAGGGGATATATTCGATCGTAACGGAGTTTTGCTGGCGGATACCGAAACTCTATATACCGTTTACGCAAGGCCGGTATCCGTTACCGACAAGGAATATACGTCGAGGGTGCTCGGGAAGATTTTGGGAGTGGACAGCACGGCTCTCTATGAAAAAATGACTTCCAAAGTCAGCGAAATAACCGTCAGTAAAAAAGTTACGAAAGCCGAAATGAACGCTCTGATGGATGCGGGAGTGGAAGGGATTTATTATTCGCAGAACCTTGACAGAAAATATATTTACGGAGATTTCCTTACTCAGATACTCGGTTTTACCAATATAGACGGAGTGGGGCAATCGGGAGTGGAAGCGTATTACGACAAATATCTGAAAGGAACAGACGGGTATATCCTTACCGAAACCGACCTCGTAGGTCGGGAACTGGAAAGCAACGTCACCAGATACGTCGAAGGAAGCAAAGGCAACAGCGTTTACCTTACCATAGACTATGCAATACAAAGTTTTGTGGAAAGTACCGTCAACAACGCATTCCTTAAACATAACGCAACGAGTACCGCATGCGTGGTAATGAACGCAAAGACGGGGGAAATCCTCGCCATGGCACAGCGGCCGTCCTACGATCTGAACGATTTGCCGAGAGACGATATAGAGTTGCTTTTCAGCGCAAGTAAGTCCGCTTTGATCTCCAACGTGTACGAGCCGGGATCTACCTTCAAGGTGTTGACTGCGGCAATGGGACTGGATAAAGGATTAATAGATACGAGTTATAACTTGTATTGTCCGGGATACAGAATAGTAGACGGACAGAAAATAAAATGTTGGAGGACCATAGGACACGGCAGCGAAACTTTCGCCGAAGGGGTACAGAATTCCTGTAACTGTCTGTTTATGGATATAGCGCTCAAATTAGGGACGGAAAATTTTTACGACGGACTGAGAATGTTCGGAATAAACGAAAAGACGGGAATAGATATGAGCGGAGAGGCGAGCGGACTGACTATTGCCGAGAGCGCCGTCAAAACGGTGGACCTTGCGAGAATGGGTTTCGGACAGGCTATAGCCGTCACGCCGATAGAACTACTTAACGCAGCGGCGTCCGCGGTAAACGGCGGAAAACTTATGACTCCTTACATTGTGGATAAAATAGTGGATAACGACGGGAAGGTGGTGGTGCAGAACTACCCAATAGTCAAACGTAACACCGTTTCCGCCGCTACCGGTTCTATAATGAGGAAAATTCTGGAAAGCGTGGTAAGCGAAGGCGGCGGAAAGAACGCTTCGGTACCCGGATACCGTATCGGGGGCAAAACGGGGACTGCGCAAAAATATGCCGACGGAGCAATAGCCCAAGGTATGTATGTTTCCACCTTCCTGGGCTTTCTTCCGGCGGACGATCCGGAATATATCTTGCTGTTCATTGTGGACGAACCTAAAGGAGGCGCTTATTACGGCAGCGTGGTTGCGGCGCCTTACGCAGGAGAAATATTTTCGAAAATAGTTTCCTATGCGGGAATTCAACCCGATTATTACGAGGAAAAAGAAAAATTCCGTATGCCCGACTTGACAGGCACGACGCTTACCGAAGCGGTAAAAACCTTGAAGCAACTCAATCTCTATTACGAAATGAGCGGCGAGTGGACGGAAGGAGCAAAAGTACTGCAACAGATACCCGTAGCAGGGAGTTACGTTACCGAAGACAGCATAATTCTGATAGATGTCGGGTAGGAGAGCATTATGGAAATACGGGATATTCTGAAGGAAAACGAAACTGTTTTTTTGTCGGGCGATAGGATAGGCGGACTTCGGGCAGGAAGACCGGTATTCGATGAAGAAAAAGTGCAGGAAGGAGACGTATTCTTTTTACTGAACGCAGGTAAAACCGAAAAAATAAAGAAAGCGGCAGAAAAGGGAGCGGTATGCGTTTTCTGCGAGGAGAGCACGGATATTATTCCTTGTGTGACCGTATCGGACGTGCGGAAAGCCCTTGCGTGCTATTCGGCGGCATTTTACTCGCACCCTGAAAGAAAGCTGAAAATAATAGGCGTTGTAGGAACCAACGGAAAAACCACTACCGCTCATATAATTTCTCATTTATTGAAAAAAAGCGGGTATAAAACCGCAGTCGTAGGGACGTTAGGGGCGGAAGTGGACGGAAGAAAGAAGAATACGGCTTTGACGACGCCCGACCCCGACGATTTTTTTGCGATTTTATCGGAAGCCGCAGAGAAAGAAACGGATTATCTGATAACCGAAGTAAGCGCTCACGCCATCTTCTTCCGCAAATTATACGGCATAACTTTCGAATATTGCGTTTTTACCAACCTAAGCAGGGATCATTTGGATTTTTTCGGCAGTATGGAGCGATACGGAAATGTAAAAAAGAGTATATTTTGCTCCGGACAGGTCAAAAATGCTGTTGTGAACACCGACGACGAACTGGGAAGAGAAATCTACCGGGAAAGGAAAGGCAGAACCCTTACCTACGGATTGAATAATCCTGCCGACGTGTTTGCACTGGATTGCAAATATCGCAAGGGAACGGAATTTCTGGTGAACGCTTTCGACGAAATCGAATATGTATCGTCCAAGCTCAGCGGAGAATTCAATCTTTACAATACTCTTGCCGCAATAACGACGGTATGCGATACGGGAGTACCGCTTGCCTACATAAGAGAAAATATGCTTTCTATATCGCCGCCCGAGGGACGATTCAACGTGCTTACGGGGGACGGATTCAAGGTAATAATCGATTATGCTCACACCCCCGACGGACTGGAAAAAGTTTTGACGGCGGCGAGGGGCATTACCGAAAACTCTTTAATATGCGTATTCGGCTGCGGCGGTAACCGTGACAGAGAAAAGCGCCCGATAATGGGAGAAACCGTCCAAAGGCTTGCGGATCTGTGTATAATAACCAGCGATAACCCCCGCTACGAAGAGCCTGAAAAAATAATAGAGGAGATTCTTGTCGGAGCGGACAGAGCGGGAAAAAGTCATATTGCGATACCTGACAGAAAAAAAGCGCTTTTATTCGCATTGCGTATAGCTCATGCCGGCGACACGGTGGTCGTAGCCGGGAAGGGGGCGGAAACGTATATGGAGATAAAAGGCGAAAGGATACCCTTTAACGATAAGAAAATTTGCGAGGAATATCTTGGGAGAAGGAATTGAACGGAATTCTGTCGGCGTTCATCGTCGCATTTTTTACCGGTATGATTATCGCACCGCCCGTGATCCTTGTCATATGCAAACTAAAAGCGGGACAAACCATACTCAGCTACGTTTCGCAACACAAGGATAAGGAAGGGATCCCCACGATGGGGGGGATAATTTTTCTTTTGGCAGCTATGACTGCGAGCCTGATTTTTTGGAAAGGAAACAAAAGGCTGGCTGCTGTTGCGTTACTCATAGTATTCAGCTACGGCATAGTGGGCGGACTCGACGATTTTATTAAGGTTTTTTTCAAACGGAATTTAGGGCTGAAGGCATATCAGAAAATAATTTCTCAAACCGTGATAGCCGTTTTGGCAACGGTTTTCGCTTATCGGAATCAATACGTCGGCTCGGAAATATTTATTCCCGCCTTCAACCGTACCATCGAGTTGCATTGGACGTATATTCCGCTTAGTTTTTTGGTGTATATCGCCACCACCAACTGCGTAAACCTCACCGACGGGCTGGACGGATTAGCGGGAAGCACGGTAGCTGTGTATCTCGTTTTTTTCGGGACGATGCTCTACGGAATGTATCTTAACGAAGCCGATATGGGAAACACCCTTTATAACCTTACCGTGCTCGTAGCTTCTTTCATAGGCGGACTTGCGGCTTTTCTCTGGTTCAATTCCTTCAAAGCGAGGATCTTTATGGGGGATACCGGGTCGCTTGCGCTCGGTGCGCTCTGCGCCGTGGTCCCTTTATTTATCAAAAATCCGCTTTTGATTTTACTAGTGGGAATAATGTTCGTGATGAGCGGCATATCAGTAATATTGCAGGTGGTGGTATTCAAACTCAAAAAGAAGAGGATCTTTCTCATGGCTCCGCTTCATCATCACTTGGAAATGAAAGGATACAACGAAAGCAAGATAGTTACTTTCTACGCCGTGATAACCGCAATAGCGGGAACGGTGGCTTTACTGATTTTTTAGGAGGTGTCAAGTGAATTTCGAGGGGAAGAAAGTACTGGTAGCGGGAATGCAGTCCAGCGGAATAAGTGCGGCGTATCTGTTGAAAAGAGAAGGTGCGGAGGTATTGTGTTACGACGACGATCTAAAGCTCAATATCAGCGAATTCGAGTGCGTACATAGTTTGCCCGAAGGGTACAAGCCCGAGTTTGCCGTAGTCAGTCCGTCCATTCCTTTAACGCATCCGTTGCTGGCTTATTGCAAACGGAATTCCGTTCCCGTCATAAGCGAACTGGAACTCGGGACGTACTTTTTACCTTGCAGGAAAATAATGGTAACGGGAACCAACGGAAAGACGACCTGCGTCACAATGATAGAGAAATTACTCGGTTTTGCGGGCATCAAGACCAAAGCCATGGGGAATATCGGCTATCCCGTTTCACAGGTGGTTTTAGACGGGACGGAACTGGATTGGGCGGTGGTGGAAGTCAGCAGTTTTCAGCTGGAGCATGTAAACGCCGTCAAAGCGGATATAGCGGTCATTCTGAATCTGGCGCCGGATCATCTGGACCGTTACGAAAGCTATTCTCAATATCAGGATACCAAAAAAAACATTTGCCTCAATCAGACGCCGTCGGATTATCTCATATTCAATAACGAAGACGGAGCGGCGAGGCGTTTCGTGAAATGTACCTCGGCAAAATCCCTTCCCGTGAGTACCAGGGCTAAAATGAGTCCGGTTTACGTTAAAGACAATTATTTTATGTTCGACGACGCTTGCGTTTGCCACGTCAAGGAAAGCAAACTGCGGGGGGAACACAATAAATTCAATTTGCTTATTGCGCTCAACGTCGGAAGTATAGTGGGCGTAAAGAAAGACGCTATGGCAAAATTGGTACGAGAGTATTCGCTTTTGCCCAACAGGATAGAGTACGTCACCACCATAAACGGCAAGAATTATTATAACGATTCGAAAGGTACGAATATTCACGCCTGCCGTTACGCAATAGACAGTTTGGAGGGTACCGTCGGGTTGATAATGGGCGGAAGCGATAAAAAAGAAGATTTCTGCGATTTTTTCGAAAACATAGACGAAAAAGTAAAATCCGTCGCAATAACCGGCGCCAATGCGGAAAAGATATATAATTCCGCATTGAAAATGGGGTACGGAGACGCCGTTATCTTCCCAAGTTTAGTCGAGTGCGTGCAGGCGTTGTCGGAAAAGGAAGGGATAGACAACGTATTGTTGAGTCCTTGTTGCGCGAGTTTCGACAGGTATAAAAGCTATGCCGAAAGAGGGGAAAATTTCAAACAGATAGTCTATGCGATCAAAGCTTAAGTTCAGAGAGAGATACCTTTTACCGATAACGACGGTAGTACTTGCGCTTATCGGGCTGGTGATGATCTATTCCGCAAGCAGTTATTCTGCGGAAATAAATTTGGGAGACCCGTTTTTTTATGTAAAAAAGCAAGCGGTGGCTTTCGTTGCCGGATTGATTCTGATGATCGTTGCCGGACGCATAAAGCTCGAGTGGTTACATAAGGCGAGGGTGCCTATTCTTGCTTTCGGTATAATTTTGCTGGCGTTGGTTTTCGTGCCGGGATTGGGAGTGGAAAGTTACGGCGCCACGAGATGGCTCGATCTCGGATTTACCACCATTCAACCCTCCGAATTGTCTAAATTCGGGTTGATGATTTTTCTTGCGTCCTATATGTCGGAACATCCGCCGATAAAATTGAAAAACGCAGTGGTGCCGATTCTGTGCGCCCTGATAGTGGCAGGGCTTATAATGGCGGAACCGAATATGAGCATAACCGTTTGCGTGGTAGGTTCGGTGCTTTTGCTGACTTATACGGCAGGATTGCCGAAAAAATATTTTATACCGATAGTCGTGCTATTGGCGATAGCCGTGCCTACTCTTATAATTCTGGAACCGTACCGAGTAAAAAGGCTGTTGGCGTTCCTCGACCCTTGGCAGAATCCCAAAGGAGAAGGATACCAGCTTATCCAGTCATACTACGCCTTGGGAAACGGGGGATTGTTCGGGGTGGGACTGTTTGCCAGCAGACAGAAATATCTGTTTCTTCCCTTTGCGGAATCGGATTTCATTTTCTCGGTGATAGCGGAAGAAACGGGCGTAGTCGGGTGCGTTTTTCTGATTCTGATTTTCGCCCTGTATTTGTTCGTCGGAATAAGGACCGCGATGAATGCGAAAAACCGTTTTTACAGTCTTCTTTGCGCGGGAATAATTTCGGTAACGGCGTTGCAGGTGCTTATAAACATGGCAGTGGTGACCGGATCGATACCGCCGACGGGAGTTCCTCTGCCGCTGATAAGCGCAGGCGGAACGGGGCTGATGACGTATATGTTCGTTTCGGGGTTGGTTTACAACGTGGCGCGCGTAACGAACGTGGAATTAAAACCATAATATGTATCGATAAGGTTTTTTTAGGGAGAAAAAATCCCCCGAAGAACTTCGTCAAGAGATTGTAAGGGGGGAAGATGAGTGAATTTTTGATAAACGGCGGGAAAAAATTGTACGGGGAAGTGGAAATACACGGCGCAAAAAACACCGTTTTGCCTTTGTTTGCGGCGGCGATAATCAGCGGCGAAAAGGTGGAAATAACCAACGTCCCCGACCTTACCGACGTACATAATATGATTAAAATCATAAAAAAACTCGGAGCAAAAGTCGAAATGGTCAAGGATAGGGTGACTATAGACGCTTCGAGCCTTTATTCCTGCGAAATACCGAACGAACTTGCCAAAGAACTCAGAAGTTCGGTTTTTTTACTCGGTTCGGTACTGTCCCGCAAAAAATGTGCGAAAGTAGCTTATCCGGGAGGATGCGACATCGGATTACGCCCCATAGACATACACATAAAAGGACTCAGAGACCTCAACGTCAAAATAGAAGAGTCGTGCGGATACATATATTGCGACGCAAGCGATATGCTCAGCGGAGACGTGATTTTGGATTATCCGAGCGTGGGTGCGACGGAAAATCTGATTTTGGCAACCGTTCTTACCCCGGGAACCACGGTTTTGCATAATGCCGCCTGTGAACCCGAAATAACCGATCTACAGAATTTTCTGAACAAAATGGGCGCAAGGGTTTCGGGAGCGGGCACCTCCACCGTAAAAATCAGCGGAGTGGAAAGACTTAAAGGAACTTCTTACCGAGCGATGCCCGACAGGATAGTGGCAGGCACCTATGCCTTGGCGGCAGCAGTCACGGGAGGAGAAATAGTCCTGAAAGGCGCAAAACAAGGCGATATGAGGGCTCTATTGTCGAAATTGGCAAAAACTTCTTGCATTATAACACAAAACAGTGATAATATACATATAAAGGCGAACGACAGACCCGTATCGGTTCAGCGTATCACCACGCAACCGCACCCGGGTTTTCCCACCGATTTGCAGGCTCCGATGATGACTTTGCAAGCGGTAAGCGAAGGTATCTGCGTATTTACCGAAAATATTTTCGAAAACCGTTTCAGGCATGTAACGGAATTGACGAAAATGGGAGCGGATATTATCATAAACGGTCGTACCGCCGTTATCAAAGGGGTGAAGAGGTTGCACGGCGCCGAAGTTTACGCTCAGGATCTCCGAGGAGGAGCGGCACTCGTACTTGCGGGGTTGAACGCTTACGGCACCACCGTGGTTAAAGACGTTCATCATATCGACCGGGGTTACGAACAAATGGAAGTTGTTCTGAAAAGCGTCGGAGCGGACATAATCAGAAGATGAAAAAGAAATATATCCTCATCATAGCCAGCATACTGGTAATCGCTTTAATCGTAGCGTGCGGTCAGATCTTTACCGTGCGCCACGTCAGCGTGGTTTTTCTCAATAAAACCGGACTTGCCGACGAATCGGGTATTCTGGAAGCCTCCGGATTAAATAAACAAAAAAACATCTTCAACATCAAAGAAAACGAAATCAAAGAAAAAGTAGCGGCAAGTTTCGACGATAATTCCATAGTAGTCACCGATATAGAACGAGTTTTTCCCAACGAGGTAGTGGTTTACGTTAAAGAAAGGATCCCGGTATTTTGCCTTAAAGTATATTCCGCCGAAGGGAAGGAACTCTACGTTCCCACCGACAAAGACTTTCAGCGGGGTAAAATTTACTCTGCGGAAGAAATTACGGAGAAAAATTATCTTTTGATAGATATTACGGGTTTCGAAGTTTACGAAACTTTCGACGTGAAGGAATGTATTTATTTAAGGACTTTGGCGAATGCGCTTATCGACAAGGGTTTGGAAGAAGAAGCGCTTCCGCAGCTTATCGAATCCGTAGCTTTCGGAGAGGACGTTTTGACGTTGACTTTGCGAGGGACCGCAGCGAAATGGATCGTTTCGCAGGAGAACGTGCAAGGCGAAGTTTCTTCCGCTTACGAAAGGTATGTGGCTTTATCCGATGAGGAACGCTACGGCGCAATTATAGACTGAAAATCATTCTCATATTATTTATACGGCACTTGACTATATTTTCTTTTTATATTATAATTTTTTAATAATAATATCGGGAGAATTATTTTGCGTTTAACTTCTGTTTTGTGCGTGGAAAACGGCGTTATAAGACTGATACTGCTGGAAAAGAGAACGAGCGGATATGTGTTCTATGCCGAAAACAGCGTTTCGTATTCGGGCTTCGATAACGACTATTTCCGTTCCTCCGAAGAGGTTTTCGAACAGATAAGATCGCTTTACGCTGCCACCGAAAACAAATACGGAATTTGCGAAGACCTTTCCTACGTTCTTTTGCCGGGATTTTTTTACGTTTACGATTTAGCCGAAAGTCAGGTGCGTATCGAAAGCGGGACGGTTACCGAAAAAGACGTGAACAGACTGCTTTCTTCCTGCGGAAAGGAAAAAAGCGGACTTCGTCCCGTGGAATGCACGCCAATATACTTCAAATCTTTTTACAATCCGATCATGTATGATCCCGTAGGGGAAAAGACCGACGCTCTTTACGTCACGGCTTCGGTCGGATATATGAAACCGTCGGTGAAAGAATTGTTCGATAACTGCGCCAAGCGTTGCGCAAAGACATTCGAATATTGTTCCTATCCCGCCGCCGTAGCGTACAATGCGGACAGAACATTACCCGAAGGCGAAAAAATATTCGTTATTTTCGGGAGAAGTCATACCGACGTGGCTTTGTGCCGAGGGAAATCTCCCGTTGCGGTAAAGTCCTGTCTTTACGGATATAACGACGTTATTTATTCCGTTACCGATTTGCTGAACTGCACCGATGATTTTGCCGACGGACTCATTTCGCAAAGCAATCTCAATTTGGCTTTTACGCAGGAGTCGAAATATTCCTTTCTCGGCAATCTCTTTCCCGTAAAAGAGGTCAACACCAGGATAATCGAAACTTTATTGTATATCGCTTCGGTCATAAACGAAACGGTAAACGTCTTTTCCGGCGAAAAGGAAATACCGGTTTATCTTACGGGATCGGATATTTGTTCTATCCGGGGAGTAAAAGAAATTTTCGAGGATCAGACGGGCAGGGAAATAGAGGTTCTCGATTCTGAAGAAGCAAATTTCGAAGGCTGCAAAAATTATGCGTTGGCAGGATTATGCGATAAAATAAACCGGTCCTTCAAACCCGGTTTTCTGGAAAAACTGTTAGCCAAGATATACAGGAGGAACTGAAATGGATTTCATCAACAAAAGCGGGGACGTTACCGAACCTGCTCACGAAGTGGTAAAGATCAAAGTTATAGGAGTAGGCGGAGGCGGCTGCAACGCAGTCGACAGGCTCAAGGCCGCCAACGTGGAAGGAGTGGAGTTTATCGCCTGCAATACCGATATGACTTCGCTTAACAGCGTACTTGCCGACAAAAAAATACAATTGGGCAGTAAACTTACCCACGGTTTAGGAGCCGGGAGCAAGCCTTCGGTAGGCGAACAGGCAGCCAACGAATCCAGAGAGGAGATCAAAGAAGCGTTGGAAGGAGCCAACCTTGTATTCGTAACAGCAGGTATGGGCGGCGGTACGGGAACGGGCGGAGCTCCGGTAGTTGCGAGCATAGCCAAAGAACTCGGGATCCTGACCATAGCGCTCGTTACCAAACCTTTCGATTACGAAGGAAGGCCTAAGATGCTGGTAGCGGAAGAAGGGATAGAAAAACTCAGTAAAGAGGCCGACGTACTTATAGTTATACCCAACGAAAAGGCATTCAGTTTTCTCCCTGCTAACACGCCCATGATCAAAGTGGTGCAAATTCCCGACGGAGTGTTGCATAACAGCATTATCGGCATAATAGACATCGTGGCAAAACCTGCCTTGATAAACCTGGATTTTGCCGATCTGGAGACAGTCATCAAGAACAAAGGGACCGCTCATATAGGAGTAGGTCGGGCTAAAGGCGAGACCAGAGTCATGGAAGCGCTGAGACAGGCGGCAAGTTCCTCTTTGCTGGAATCCAACATCGAAGGCGCCACCCAGCTTATAGTCAGCGTGACCGGGGACGTGAACATTTCCGGAAACGATATCAAGAAAGCTCTCGAGGCTATTTCCAACATAGTAGCCCCCGAAGCCAACATAATACACGGACTCGGGCTCATCAATTCCATGAAAGACGAGGCCATAGTTACCGTTATCGCCACGGGATTCGACGCAAAAAAACCCGAACAGGGACACGATCTTGCCGATAAGCTCATTTTCAATACCCCCGAGTTCAACAATTCCTCAAGCGCCGATTCCGACGACGACAATATCTTCAATAAATACAAGAAACAGGAGACGCCCAAGGAAGAAGAACCTGCGCCCAAGCCGACCAAAGCCGCCGACGAGTATCCGAGATTTATAAAGAGATTATTGGAGAAAGCCGGTAAATAACGATATTTTTGTTATTAGGAATACAAAAGACAAGTCGAAAGGCTTGTCTTTTTTTATGGGAGAAATATGACAGTTTACGTCGAAATAGTTTTTATAAGCAATTTCCTTATCGACGCATTTTTGGGAGCGATCACCTTGTCTTTGACGAAAAATCCTCCTAACGTCAAGCGTATAGCGTTATTTTCGCTGTTCGGGGCTTTTTTAAGTACCATTTATCCGTTGTTGTCGCAATTCGGATATTTACTGAAAATTTTCGGATTAGCAGCTATGCCTGTTTTTCTGAAAAAATATAACAGGTTCAGAGAATATCTCGTAATGACTGCGGTTTTTTTGACGGTAACGGTCGCTACAGGCGGACTTGTTCTCGGTCTATCGGTTTTTACCGCACAGGGATTGACTTTCGACGAACTGTCGTACGGGACTTTTCCGATTTTAATTTCCTCCTGCGGACTTATCGTTTTGATTTTGACGGAATATCTGAAAAAAGAATTATGGAAAATCAGGAAGAAAAATTCGTATTTTTGCGAAGTTTATATTATTAACGGTCAAAAGAAATGCCGCTGTAAGGCGTATTATGACAGCGGAAATCGGGTTTACGCTAATAATGGCGAATGCGTGGTAATCGTTTCGGAGCGGATATATAATATGCTTATGCCTGCAAAAAGCGAATTTTTGGGAATAAATACCGCCGGAGGCAAATACAATATGGAGATAACCGACGCTGCGGTTATTTTATTGAGCGACGGGGAAGGCATATTTTACAAGGTAAAGGCAGGCAGAGCTTTCAACGTGTCCGCAGACGCCGACGTAATACTTCACAGCGATATGACGGGAGAGGTGCCATGAACAGAATCAGAGAATTTTTCAAAAGAATTTTTGCGAAACTTAAGAGGTTTTTTTCTGTAGAAACCGATTTGAACTATATTACGAGTTTGCCCAATCCTCTGACGGCGGAAGAAGAAGCGGACGCCATAGCCAAACTCGATTGCGGAGACGAGCAAGCGAAAAATTTACTTATCGAACGCAATTTGAGATTAGTGGTATATATTGCCAAAAGGTTCGACAACACGGGGATAGACATAGACGAACTCATTTCCGTAGGGACGTTGGGGCTTATCAAAGCCGTTAAAAGCTACAATTCCGACAAGAAGATCAAGCTTGCCACCTACGCTTCGAGGTGTATAGAGAACGAGATCCTTATGTATTTAAGGAAAATGGTAAAGATTAAATCGGAAATAAGCCTGGAAGAACCTTTGAACGTAGACTGGGAAGGAAACCGTCTTGTGCTTAGCGATATTCTTGGTACCGACAGCGATATGATCTACAAAGATATGGAAACAAGGGTGGAAAACGATATACTGAAAGAACTATACGAAAAACTCGACGAAAGGGATAAAGCCATCGTTACCATGCGTTACGGACTTTACGGAGCAGAAGAAAAAACACAGAAAGAAATAGCCGATATGATGAATATATCGCAGTCTTACATAAGCCGACTTGAAAAGAAAATACTTGCAAAAATGAAAAAAGATTTTCTGAAATGTGAATAATATGCGTTGAAAGGAAAATACTTCCCGTGTAAGAGGTTTACCTCGTACATAGGAGGTATTATGTCTTATAAAGTTGTGATAACGGGAATATCCACCTCGGATTTACCGCACTTTACGGCAAGAGAAAGCGAAGAAATGCTCCGAAGGATAAAAAACGGAGAAACGCATCTTCGGGAAAAATTTTTGGAAAGCAACATAAGACTGGTATTGAGTATGGTACGCCGTTTCAAGTCCGACGCAAATACCGCAGACGACTTGTTTCAGGTGGGGATGCTGGGACTTATAAAAGCTCTCGACAATTTCGACGTGACGTTGAACGTAAGGTTTTCTACCTATGCCGTACCTATGATAACGGGGGAAATAAGACGTTTTATCAGGGAAAGCACGGGAGTAAAGGTGGGCAGAAATCTGCGTGATATTGCCTATAAAGCCATGCAGGCGAGGGATAAACTGGAACTAGCCAACGCCAACGAAGCCTCTTTGGCGGAAATAGCCGAAGAGATCGACGTTCCGTACGGAGAAGTGGTAAGCGCTCTGGACGCCATAAGCGAGCCCGTAAGTATTTACGAGTCGGTATATAACGATTCCGACGACAATCTGATGCTCGTGGACCAGATAAGCGACCGAACTTCCATGGACGGATACGTCGAAAGCGCAACTCTTAAAGAGGAGATCGCCCGTTTACCCGAAAGGGAACGGTGATTCCGGACGGGGAATTCGCGGAAAATACGAGCAGGGGACTGGAGACGCGCGTCCTGTGCGGGGAGCGCATCGGCGTCGCGGCAGAGGAGTCATGAAGAGCGGGAAAACCGCTCTTTTTTCAATGAACCGCCGCGAACCGTTTGCATATCCCAAAAATGCGTGATATAATAAGAAAGGTCAGGGACGCGTTCGGCGTCCTGTTTGCGGAGGATAACATGGAAAAGAATCGGGAAAAAACGGAAGGACAGAAAAAACAGGAACAGCTTGTGTACAAAAAGAAGAATTATTTCGAACAGGCGTCTGAAGCGGAGCGGGCAAAGATCTTCGGCTATGCCGAAGGATATAAGGAATTTCTCGACGCGGCAAAGACGGAGCGTGAGGCATGTGCGCGCAGCATTGAAATGGCGCGGGAGAAGGGATTTACGGAATATGCTTTCGGAGATCCGTTAAAGGCCGGAGACAAAAAATATTTCGTCAACCGCGGCAAAAGCATTGTGGTGTTCCGAGTCGGAACAAAGCCCTTGGAAGAAGACGGATTCCGTCTCATTGCCACGCATATCGATGCGCCCCGCGTGGATATCAAACAAGTTCCCATGTATGAGGATTCC
>CASDZI010000022.1 GCA_949285605.1 uncultured Christensenella sp. | reverse complement strand
ATTAACGCCAGACCTAAAAAAGTACTCGGTTACAAAGCACCGGCAGATTTGTTTGAACAGGAATTGCAAAAAGTGTTGCACTTGGTTTGACAATTCACCTGCCCGAGAGGGAATTTTATAATTTTTTTCAAATGTAAGAAAATTGTAAGAAATTTGTCAGAACCTCGTAAAGAAGATATTTTATCCTTAAATCGAAAACAAGAACGGGAGGTTAGGACAATGACTACGGTGGCAATAACCGGCGCAAGCGGAAATATGGGAAGAGAGACTTTGAGACAGCTTTGCGAAGCCGACAGAGGGTACGCAATCAAGATCTTGCTTCTCGACACCTTCAAGGAAAGGGAATTCGCCCGTAAGGCGAAAAGACGTTACAAAAATATCGAAGTTATATTCGGGGACGTTACGGATTACGAGTCCTGTAAGAAACTTACCGAAGGAGCGGATTACGTCCTGCACATGGCTGCAATAATTCCGCCGAAGTCGGACAGGGACGCACTCCTCACCCGAAAGGTCAATTACGGCGGCACCGTAAATATGGTCAACGCCGTGAAAGAGACGGCAAAGGACGGCAAGGAAGCCAAATTCGTTTACGTTTCCACGGTGGCTTTATACGGACACAGAAATTATCTGCACCCCTGGGGCAGGGTGGGAGATCCGCTTTTACCGAGCGTGTTCGACGTTTATGCGGCGAGCAAGCTGAAAGCCGAAAGGTATGTTTTGGAAAGCGGCTTGCATAACTGGGGTATCGTCCGTCAGACGGGAATACTTTACGACAAACTCTTATTGAAGAACATAAGCGACGGACTTATGTTCCATACCGGCTGGAACGTGCCTCTGGAGTGGGTCACCGACGAGGACAGCGGACGGCTTATGAAAAACATCGTGGAGTTCGACCTCGAAAACAAGGCGGATAAGTTCTGGAAGCGCTGTTTCGACATAGGCGGCGGTAAGGGCAACCGTCAGACAGGTTTCGAGACGTTCAACGACGGTTTCGGGCTGATAGGCGGTTCTGCGGAAAAATTTATGGAACCGAATTGGAATATGTCGAGGAATTTCCACGGAGTATGGTTTGCCGACGGGAACGAGCTGAACGATATATTCGATTACGTCAGGCAGGATATAAGCGGTTTTTGGGAAGAGATGCGCAGGAAGCACAAGATTTACCGTTTAGCCACGGCGTTTCCGCCGAAATTTATTAAAAAACTGGTATTCGGCAGATTGTTGAAGGACGAAAACTCCCCCGTATTCTGGATAGACAAGGAGGAAAACGCCAAAGTCAAAGCCTGCTTCGGCAGCCGTCAGAATATCGAAGCCTGTCCGTCGGAATGGAAGGAGTATCCGTTGCTTTCGAAGAACGAGATAACCGACGTCAAAGACGATTACGACAATATGAAAGACGAAAAAAGGGTAAGGCAAAACGGATATCTGCTCGACCACGGTTACGACGAAACCAAACCCGACGGCGAACTCGGTATAGAGGATATGCGCAAAGCGGCGGAATTTCGAGGAGGGAAATGTCTTTCCGAAAACATGGTAAAGGGAGACCTTTACACCAAGCTGGAATGGGCTTGCTGCGACGGACACAGATTTTTCGCCACGCCCTACACCGTTTTGAAAGCGGGACACTGGTGCGAAACCTGTTGCGAACCCGATCCCGTCTGGAGATACGATATTCTGGCTAAAAAGATTCCGTTTTTTGCACAAGTTTGGTTCGATACTCACGCCTTAAACGAAAACACGGTGTACGAAATTTATCCCGATTTCAGCACGGGGTGCCGCAAATTGAAGGAGGCTACGTTATGAAATACGGTATATATTATTTTTCGGGAACGGGCAACACCGAACGCGTGGTAAAACTGCTTGCCGAAGAGTTGAAAAAATACGGCTCGGCGGAACTTTACAAGATAAACGACGGAAGGGAAATTTATCCCGTATGCGACAAAGCGATCTTCGCTTATCCGGTGCACGGGTTCAACGTGCCCGCAAACGTGTTGCGGTTTGCCGAAAATTTCCCCTCGTATGCGGAAAAGGGTTTTTATATCGTAAAGACTTCGGGCGAACCGTTGCGGCTCAACGACGCTTCCAGCGAAAAACTTGTCAAGATACTTCGGAAAAAAGGCTACGTTTACAAGGGAGAATACCACTACGTCATGCCCTACAATATGATATTCCGCCATACCGACGAAATGGCGTCGAAGATGTGGGCTACGGCAAAAGAGAGAATCCCGGCTTGCGCCGAGGCGATAGCGGAAGGGAAAAATGTGGTAAAAAAGATCCCTTTCAGGGCTAAACTGGCTTCCGCCGTTTGCAAAATAGAAAGGAAAGGGTTGCGTTTCAACGGCAGGTTTTACAAGGTGGATAAAGATAAATGCGTCAACTGCCTGCAATGCGTAAGAAATTGTCCCGTCAGAAATATTTCCTTCGACGGCAAGGATTTCCGTTTCGGCAAGGAGTGCATAGGGTGCACCTGCTGCGCTTTCAACTGTCCTACCGACGCCATAAAAAGCGGAATACTCAATTTTATGAAAGTCAACGGCAAATACGATTTCGACAGAGATCCGTCCGAAGCCGAAGTGGGGAGATACTGCCGAAATTCTTATATAAGATATTTCGGAGAAAAGGGCTGAGGGCTTTTTTTGTAAGAGAAAATACGTTATAATAAGAAAAAGGAGAAATTGATATGGCGAGAAAGATTCTGATAGCCGAAGACAATACCGAGTTATCCGACATTATGCGAAACTACCTCATCAAAAACGGACACGTTGCGTTTCAGGCGTTCGACGGAGAACAGGCGGAAGAGATGGCTAAGGCGTTGAACGTGGATCTGGTTTTGCTGGACATTATGATGCCCAAAAAAGACGGCTACGAAGTCTGCCGCAATCTGCGTAAAACAATGGATATTCCGATAATAGTCGTCAGCGCGAAAGCGACGGAGGACGACAAAATGAAGATGTTCGAACTGGGGGCGGACGATTATCTCACCAAACCTTTTTCGTACAAGGAAGCGGTAATGAGGGTCAACGCCCAGTTGAGGAGATATTACGAATACGGCAAGAAAGCCGATTTGTCCAAGACCAGGCATTTAGGAGAACTGGATATAAATTCCGAACGCTTCGAAGCCAAGGTCGAAGAAAAGATATTGCCTTTGAGCGCCAAGGAGTTCCGCTTGCTGGACGTATTGACGAGCGACGTCGACCGTATTTTTTCCAGGCAACAGCTCATAGACAAGGTGTGGGGCACGGAGGAATACATAGACGAAAACACCGTTGCCGTCACCGTAGCCCGTTTGAGGGAAAAACTTCAGGCGCACGGGATAAACAACGTAGTTACCGTATGGGGATTCGGATACAAATGGCAGAGCTGAAACCGCAGGAAAGAAAATATCTCGCCGAAGGGATAACCAAGCTGTTAGAGGACGATATAAGCGAACCTTTTCGCAAAGAGCCGGGAGTAGGGGGCGATATTTATCGGGGTCTGGAAAATTTGCGGCAAAAAGCCGTGGAAGACGCCTGCAAAAGGACGGAGGAACAGGAAAAGGTACTGCAGGCAATAGCCAACGTGACGCACGACCTGAAAACGCCGCTTGCGTTGATAACGGGGTATGCCGAGTGTATAGAGGACGGGATCGACGACAAGAATTATCCCGAACTGATAAGGGAAAAAGCCCTGCAAATGAACGAGACCGTTCTGAAGATCATCGACGCGGCAAAGACCGACGCCAAGGAAAAGAGCAAGGATAAGAAGTTATACAAGGCTAACGACTTTTTCCGACCGCTCATCGAAAACGGACTCTTCGACGCAGCCGAAGAAAAAGGTATCAAGGTAAAGTGCGGTAAAATACCAGACGTACGTCTGGCGCTGTCGGCGTCCGGTATGGAAAGCGTTATGCACAATCTCGCGTCCAACGCCGTCAAATTTACCGAAAAGGGCGGAAAAATATCCTTGAGGTTTTATAAAAGGGCGAAGTATTTCATAGTGTCGTTAAAAGACACGGGCAGCGGCATTAGCGAAGAAGACAAAAAAAGGATTTTCGACAGGTTCTATACCGGCGATAAATCCCGTACCTTAGGGGGCACGGGAGTGGGGTTGTCGGTAGTCAAGGAGACGGTATCGGATCACGGGGGAGAAATTTTTTGTCGATCCAAAGAGGGGAAGGGCAGTAAATTTTATTTTACCTTGCCCGTATACAAGGAAAAAACCGAACGCTCCGCCTATGCGGAAGAAGAGAGAAAGGAACTGAAAGCCCTGCTGTACATCGTGGGATTTCCCTTTGTGACGGTGGCGGCGGCGATATATCTTTTATTGAGTCCGATAAGGTGGTACAAGATAAGGAAACAAAGTCTTAAGAAATAAAGAAACGGGTCGCAAGACCCGTTTTTTCAATATTTTTCGGTAAAAATCTTATCTTTTTCGGTAATTTGCCGTTTTACTCGACAGGGCACGCCTGCGGCAAAACAGCCCGAAGGGATGTCCCGGGTCACCACGCTTCCCGCACCTATCACGCAGTCGTCTCCGATGGTCACTCCGCCGCATACCGTCACGTTGGCAGCGATCCACACGTTGGAGCCGATCTTTATCGGGGCGGCGTATTCCAGGTCGTAAAATCCGTCCTCACGTTCTTTCGCTATCCTTTCTTCGGCTACCATCGGATGCAGGGGGGTGGCTACCGTTACGCCCGGACCGAACATAACGTTGTCGCCGATAACGATTTTCGCCACGTCCAACGGCTTACAGTCGAAATTCATATAAAAATTGTCTCCGAATACGGTATTAAATCCGTATTCCACTCGAATATTAGGTTCAAAAAACGGATTTTTGCCGTGATAGGGAAAGATCTTTTCTATAAGGCGCTGTCTTTTTTTCAGTTCGCACGCCTTCGTGCGATTGAACTTGTCGGCGAGGGTGCGGGCTTTCATACGACAGGCGACGAGTTCGGGGTCGGTGGGATTGTAGATAAGTCCGTTGCTCATTTTCTCTTTTTCCGTGGTAAAACCGCTTACGGTACTATTGTTTTTCATATTTCCTCCGCTAAAAAAAAGGCTATGAGAATATCATAGCCCTTTTTAGAATTAAAATCAAATATCCGAGATTATTTTACGTCTTTAACAGCCTGCTCGGTACCTGCGTAGATAACTTTGCCGCTGCGTTTGATAACGGCGTCTTTGTCTTCTTCTTTGTAATACTCTTCTATAGCGGTATAGTTTTCTTTAGCGGCGGCGGAATCTGCAAAATAAATAAGAGCGATACCGTCTTCGCCTTTTTTTGCGGTTACGATAGCGGTGACGTTTTTAACTCCGATTTTTTCCAAAAAGCCGGTAGCCTTGTCGAAACCAAAGTCGCCTTCTTTGTAAGAGAGTACCGTATATTCGGCATTTTTCAGGTTATCTTCGGCTTTAGCGGGATCGTTGGGAATACAAGCGACCAAAACCGTTGCTAAAATTGCAAAAAGAGCGATTAAACTAACTATTTTTAATGTTTTACGCATAAATTGAACCTCCAAATTAGTGTTGTTGTTTCTTTTATTATAGCAAAAAGAGAGGTTTTGTCAATAGCAAATAAGACAAATGTCAATTTTAAGGAAAAAGTTTTGCTTAAGGTTAAAGGATATTAGGCCAGCGGAATCCGTAAAGGTGACCGTATTCCACCGCATACTGGTGCAGGCGAGAGCAAAGGGCATTGGCGCTTGCAAGGTCGTCGGCTTCTATTGCGCCGAGGAGTTCGTTGAGGGTAAAGGAAATTTCGGTAAGCTGGTTCCTCGGCACGGTAAGATCCAGCCATTTTTCTTTTTTTTGCCACCAGTCGTCGAGTGCGGCTACCTTTTTCGCTTCGTAAAGGCGGGAGTCGAGGATCTCTCCCGTCCTGTTTTCGAAGTCGTCGAAGGTATGCTCCACATAAACGCTTTCGGCTATGCCGCCGCCTATGAGGAGGAGGCTCACTATTATCGCTATGGTCAGTTTATATTTCATCAGGCGACCTCTACGGTAAAATATTTACTTTTCTGCGGCTGTACGAATACGGTATTGCTTTCCGCCGTCATCAAAACTACGTCTTTGGTGCGGACGTTACGCTTGGCAAGGATTTTTTCCAGGTCGGCTATGGTTACGTTCAACGATTTTATGTTTTCTTCCAAAGGCTTGCCTTCCACTATGAGACTTAACGGTATGCTCCGAGGGGAAGGTTGGTTTTCTTTAGGCAGAATAGAGAGCTTGCCGTTGGTTTCGATTATGGCGAAAGCTATCTGAGGAATGCTGAAATATCCCTGTTGACGGATAAGCGCCATAAGGTCGTTGACGTTCATATTGAGCTTGGTCAGGCATTCGCTGTTTATCCCGTCGGAATCGATGACGATGAAAGGCTTACCGTTGAGTTTTTTTCGGAATTTTACGCTTTTTGTGGTAAGTAACGTCAGGAAATAATGCGCTACGAAAATGGCAAACAGCGGCACCAACCCGTAAAGCAAAGGTATGGACAGGTCAGCCATCGGCGTGCTTGCAAGGTCGGCTACGGCGAGAGTTATCACGAATTCATAGGGTTGGAGTTCTCCGATGGTACGTTTGCCCATCAGACGTATGCCTATGACGAGGAAAAGGAAAATAATAAAAGAACGCACAAGTACCGCTAACATACCGTTAGAATGTGCGTTCGTAAAAATTTTTATTCTGCGGCGAAAACGCCGTTTTCAGAGGTCAAAGGTTTCGGTTTTCAGAATTCAATCGTTTTGATATTTTATAATCTGCACACCAGCTTCCTTACACAGTTCCAAGGAAAAATCGTCGGGGTAGCCTTCCTTGTAGATTATCTTTTTGATACCGCTGTTGATGATCATTTTGGTGCAGATGGAACAGGGCTGGTGCGTAACGTAAATGGTTGCGTCGTTAACCGAAACGCCGAGTTTGGCAGCCTGAATTATGGCATTTTGTTCGGCGTGCACGGCGTAACACACTTCCTGTCTGGTCCCCGAGGGGATATTGAGTTTTTTCCTTAAGCACTCTCCTCTGTCCTTACAGGAAGTAATACCGCTGGAGGCTCCGTTGTATCCGGTGGTGAGTATTCTTTTATCCTTGACGATGACCGCTCCCACCTGACGGTTGGGTTGATAGCAACTCGACCAGCTCGACACCAAGTGAGCCATTTCCATAAATCTTACGTCCCATTTATCCATATCCCGAATACCTCCGTTTTTTATTTTTATATAATAACACTTTTCCGTCGATAAATCAACCTCGGAAGGGAATACGGAAAGAGATTTCGACATAAATTGAAAATATGCCCGAAGTGGATTATTCGCAGTTTTATTATCGTCGGGAAAGCGAAAAAGAGAATCCGCCGCCCCAAAGGAAAAAACCGAAACGCTCGAAAAGACCGCTTCTCGTGGTTTTCGTGCTTGTTTTGCTGTTCGGAATAATATTTTTTGCGGCGGATCTGTTCACCGACGGATACATATTGTCTTCGGTAAAAGACGCTTTATGGAAAAACGACTACGAATATTATTTCGTGGTGACGCAGGTATCCGGCAGGGAAATGGCTCACGCAAAAAGTCTGCTCGTCAGACAAGGCGGCGGCAGCGGTTACATTATGACGGGTAAAGAGGGCTATATGGTGGTGTATTCGGTTTATTTCGAACGCTCCGAGGCCGAGGCGGTGGCTTCCAAAAATACCGGGACTTTCGTTTATGCGGCGGGTTTTTCCTCCGACGAAAGGGAGTTCTACAACACCCTCGGGGTCTGTATGGAGACGGTTTTGACCTCTTCCGACGCTCTGGAAAAAGGCACTCTCTCGGAAAGCGAATTTTTCGGCAAGACGGACGACGTGGCAAACGCCCTCGTTGCCCTCAAGGAAAAAGCTCTGGAGAGGAAGGATTCCGTCGCCGTCAATCTCACCGAATATTTTATTTCCGGCCTGAACGGATTGGATACGGGGAAAGGCACCCGACTCGGGCTGTTGTCCGACGTCAGGTATCTTATAAGCGGCGTGGCGAGTTCGGCTTGTATGGCAAACGAATAAAATCTTCACCGACCAAGGAAAGGATATTTATGTTTTTTTTTGCAGGGAAAGACCCGTTCTTTCCCTGCTTCGTCATTGACTTTTACGGGGGAATAATTTATAATTTTTTTATAATTGTTTTTTACGGAGCGACAATATGACCAAATACTTTATCGGACTCGACGTCGGCGGAATGAGCATGAAAGCCGGACTGGTGGACGAAAACGGAAAAATTATTTGCAAGGACACCTGCGTGACCGCACCCGAAAGGCATTATTCCGAGGTGGTAAAAGATATGTACGAACTTTGCCGAAGAACGGCGGAAAAGGGCGGAGTGGATTTCGAGGCCGTGGCGGGGGTGGGGATAGGTATCCCCGGCACCGTCAATTCCGAAAAGGGCGTTGTGACTTATTCGGGCAACCTCAATTTCGTCAAGGTCGGAGTTCTGAAGGAATTCGCTAAACACACCGCCGTCAAGACTTTTATCGGCAACGACGCCAACTGTGCGGCTCTCGGGGAAACCCGTTTCGGGAGCGGCGGCGGAAAGAAAAACGCCATTTTAGTCACGCTCGGCACCGGGGTGGGCACAGGGTTTATCTTAAACGATAAAATAATGGAAGGCAACGAAGGCGCAGGAGCCGAAGGCGGACATATCTGTATCAGGGTAAACGGCGAAAAATGCACTTGCGGCGAGAGGGGCTGTTGGGAAGCGTACGCCTCCGCAACCGCTCTTATCCGTCAGACCGAGAGGGCGTTGGCAAAATACCCCGACAGCATAATGCACGACATAGTCAAAGATATGGGAAAAGTCAGCGGAAGGACGGCTTTTATTGCCTACAACAAGGGCGACAAAGCCGGTACGAAAGTGGTTAAGGACTACGTCAGATACGTCGCCTGCGGCATAATCAACCTCGTCAACGTGTTCCGTCCCGACGTGATAATGGTGGGCGGAGGAGTCAGCCACGAAGGCGATTATTTCGTGAAAATGGTGGAAAAGATCGTCAGGAGACATTCCTTCGGCGGCAGCAACAACAAGGTCCCCCCCGTGGTCAGGGCAAGTCTCGGTAACGACGCCGGAATAATAGGCGCAGCCGCCCTTGCGATGTAACTAAAGAAAAATATACATGGACGAAAGACTTAAACCTTTTTTGACGGAGGTGGAAAAACCCGCCCGTTATATCGGCGGCGAATACAATACCCCCGATATGTTCAAAACCTGCTCGGTCAGGTTTTGTCTTTGTTTTACCGACCTTTACGAAGTGGGAATGAGCAATCTCGGCATAGCCATTCTCTACGACGTCCTCAATTCCGCCGACGGGATAGTGTGCGAAAGATGTTTCGCTCCCTGGACGGATATGGGGAAAGTCCTGAAAGACAACAATATTCCTCTTTCCTCCATCGAAACGGGCAGGGAACTGAAGAATTTCGACATAGTGGGATTTTCGGTGCCGTACGAAATGAGTTACACGAATATCCTGTATATGCTCGATCTTGCGGAAATACCGTTCAGGGCAAAGGACAGAGGGGCGGAATATCCTCTTATAGTGGGCGGAGGACCCGCTTCGGCGAATCCCGAACCGATAATCGACTTTTTCGACGCTTTTTTCATAGGAGAAGGGGAGGAAACCGACCTCGCTTTCTGCCGTATCGCGGAAAAATACAAAGGCGACAAGCGTAAAATTCTGGAAGAAGCCGCTAAAATCGACGGGATATACGTTCCGCTGTTTTCCGAAATAAAAGACGGCGTCAACGTGACCCCCGTGAAAAAAGCGGTGGTAAAGGACCTCGACAAGGCGCCTTTCCCGAAAAAACCTCTCGTCCCGAATATGGGGATAATCCACGACAGGAGCGTGGTGGAGCTTTACAGGGGGTGCTACGCAGGGTGCAGATTTTGCCAGGCGTGTTATTTTTACCGCCCCGTCCGTTACAGGGAAAAGGATACGGTCAAGGAAATTGCGGAAAATTTAATCAAAAATACCGGTTTCGACGAAATGGGACTGAGTTCGCTTTCCACGGGAGATTACGAAGATATCTGCGCCCTTATTTCCGAATTGAAAGAACTTACCGAAAGGAAAAACGTCTCTCTGCAAATGCCCTCCATGAGGCTGGACAGCTTTACCGAAGGGGTGCTGGAGAGGGCGAAAAAGACCTCTCTCACCTTTGCCCCCGAAGCGGGAACGCAACGGCTCAGAAACGTCATAAACAAGAATATCACCGACGAGGATATAGTAAATTCCATGCGGATAGCTTTTTCCAAAGGCTATACCACCGTCAAGCTCTACTTTATGTTGGGACTGCCCACCGAAACCGACGAGGACGTCATAGGGATCGCCGAGACAGTCAAACTCGTCAAACAGACCTTTATCGAGACCACGGGCAGGAAAAACATCATTATGAACGTGTCCACCGCTATGTTCATCCCCAAGGCGGTCACGCCTTTTCAGTGGGCGGAACAGATAAGCGAAGAGGAAATGTACCGCAGGCAAAATTTGCTGAAGAAGGAACTTTTCGCTATAAAAGGGGTGCATTACGCCTGGCACGGTGCGGATATTTCGGTTTTGGAAGGGATCTTTGCCAGAGGGGACAGACGGCTTTCCGACGTGGTGGAAAAAGCCTACCGCAAAGGCTGCCTCTTCGACGGCTGGAGCGAACACTTCAAATACGACAAGTGGCAGGAGGCCCTTGCGGAATGTAACGTGAATATCCGAGACTATACGGGAGAAAGAAATATCGACGAAGTTCTGCCCTGGGATTTTATCGATTTCGGCGTAAAGAAAACTTACCTTCTTAAAGAATGGCAAAAAGCCCTCGAAGGGGAGACCACGCCTCCGTGCAAACATAAATGCGCAGGGTGCGGAGCTTCGGCTATGGCAAGCTGCAGGTTTTACGAAAACGGAGAAAATCAATGATCACGATAAATTTTTCAAGATTCGGAGACGGTATTTTCGTATCCCACGTTGACGTTTTAAGGAGCCTTAACCGCACATTCAGGCGTGCAGGGATAGACGTAGCCTACAGTAAGGGGTTCAATAAGCATATGTCGTTGAAGATGACCCAGCCCTTACCTTTAGGGGTGGCGGACGAGGACTGTTACGTCACGGCGGATATTCCCGACTTGTCTTTATCGGCACGGGAATGCGTCGCTCTTTTCAACGAGTTCCGTCCTCCGTTCCTGAAGGCGAAGGCGGCGTTTGCGACGGAAAAAAATCCCTCTCTGGCAGGAAAAATAAATGCCTCTGAATATCTTTTGCGTTCCGCCGACCCGTCGGTAGCGGAAAAGCTCAAGAACTTTTCGCCCGACTACGAAGTGACGATACGTAACGCCGACGGAGAGAAAACCGTCAAAGGGCTTATTTACGAAACCGAAATTCTGCCCGACGGAGCGGCTGTCACTTTGGCTTTCGGGAACGTCAATCTGCGTGTCGACGCTCTTTGCCGCAGTCTCAACGAAAGTTTCGGAACGGATTTTGCTTTTACCGACGCAGTCAGGATCTTGCAGCTTTACAGAGAAAACGGCGTAATGCGTACGGCGAGGGAGCTTCTGGAGGAGATATGCACGGAAAAGTATATATCGGAGTAAACGACGGCGTTACCGACGTAGTGCTTTTCGACGGGGAGGAACCTGTAAAACGCCGCACCTTTAATGCCGACAGCGCAAGCGGCTGTATTTATCGGGGAAAGGTGGAAAAGGTGATTTCCGCAGGCGCCTTCGTGGACGTAGGGCGGACGAGACAGGCTTTTTTGTCTCCTGCCGACGGACTTAAACGAGGGGATTTCGTCACGGTGCAGGCATTAAGGGAAGAAGAAGGCGAAAAGGGTTGTCTTTTAACGAGAGAACTCTCTTTGTCGGGAAAATACGCCGTCGTTCTCGGTTCTGATGTCAGGCGGTTTTCGGGAAGGCTCGGCGAAGGGGAAAGGGAATTTCTGAAGCAAAATTTTCCCGAGGAAAAAGGGTTGATTTTCCGTTCGGCGTGTAAAGACGGCTCGGTCGAGGCGATAAGAGAGAATATAATTTCTCTTAAGGAAAAACTGTCGGAAATTATCAACGAAGGAAAAAATCTTTACGAAATAAAACTTCTTTTTACTCCCGACCGCATCGAAGAAATTAAAAATTCCGCAGAGGAAGCGGTATTTTCCCTCGACGAGATAAAACCTCTTCTGGAGGAAGCCGAGGCAAGGGAAGTCGTGTACAAAAACGCCGTTTTGGTATTCGACAAGACCGAAGCCATGACGGTAATAGACGTCAATTCCCGAACCGATTACAATTATTCCGACCCCGAGGCGATGGCTTACGACGTCAACCTCAACGCCGTTGAGGGAATTTGCAGGCAGCTGGTGCTGCGCAACACGGGCGGTCTGGTTGCGGTGGATTTCATTACCATGAAAAACGAGGTCTCCTGGAACAAAGTCTGCGAGAAATTTTCTCTCGGCGTGAAAAAACTGGACAAGACGGCGAGGGTGTTTCCGATAAAGGAACCGGGAGTGGTCATTGTCCGGATCAAAAAGAACTATTCTTCCATATAAAACAACTTTCGTCATTTTTTCGCATTAAAAATTCTTTCGGCGGATTTATAATTCCGTTTATGAAAAGAGTGATCGTTGCGTTGATAATTGTTTTTTTGGCGGGGATAGCGGTGGCGCCGACTGCTTTTGCGGTGGACATACCCTATGTCGTGATAGGGGAAAACGTTTGGCTTCTCGACGTCGAGAGCGGAAGTCGGCTCTTTCTTCTCCCCGAAACCTATTATGCGAAAATCAGCGATCTCGACGAAAATTTCTATTACGTGACGTTTAACGGAGTCAGCGGAAAAATAGAAAAGTCGCTGGTGTCCTCGATAGGGTATCACACCGAGGCGCCGGGGAGTATGCAGGAGATAAAAATCGACTCGAAATATGCAATTTTTACCGAAATTAAACTGAAAAGCACTATGGACGGGAACAGTGAAGATATACCGGTACCCGTGGACGGGAGTTTTATTTTTTTGGGGAAATATCCTCTTACCGAAATGTGGTATTACATTCGTTACAACGAAATCTGCGGCTACGTAAAAGCCGATTTTACCACCAATCCCGATTTGACTATACCGAATTTCGTTCCCGAAGAAAAACCTGCCGAACCTACCGAAACCCCTGCCGAGGAGACGACGGAAGTGCCTCCCGAGGAAAGCAATTTAATAAAAATACTCGTCATAACGGGGTTGGGGGTGGCGTTAATCGTATTGCTCGTCATAATTTTCCGTCCGAGGAAGAAGGGCGTCAACAAATATTATTACGAGGACAACGGAGAACTTTGACGAGACAGGCTTAGGGCGTGCTGTTTTTTCACGTCGTTATCGTCCGAAAAAGGAGGACGGGAAAAAAGAGGATTTTTATCATAAATTTCCTTAAGATAATTTATAAAATATATGTTATAATCGGTATATGAAGAAATTTTTGCCGATAGCGGTTCTCGTTCTGCTCCTTTTTGCCACGGCGGTCGCCTGTACCGAAGCGACGTCGCTGTCTTTCGGCGAGGAAAGTTATACCGTGGAGCCGGAAACGACGTTTACTCCCGAAGTGAAGATCAGACCTAAGAATATTTCCTATACCCTGGCAAGCTCCAACAACACTCTCGCCACCGTGAACGGCACGGAGGTGACCGCAATCAAAGAGGGGATAGTCACCATTTACGCTTACGCCGGCGACCTTACGGCGCAGACCACGCTTTATATTCAGAAAGAATCCGCCGGAGGCGATTCGGATATAGTGATAAAGCCGTCCTATACCGTTCGGTTCGAAATAGTCAATTACAAGGACTACGGGCTGGAATCGGGCAGTCTGGAATCGGTTTACGCCATAGAAGGCAGCATCATAAACGTCAACGAGCCTTTCGTTTCGGGGTATTATGTGGACTGCTGGTACTCCGACAAGGAGTGTACCGAGAAGTTCGATATGTCCACGCCTATTTACGGCGATACCGTTTTATACGCCAGAATTTCCCCCAGGGAAACCTCCTACAACGTAGTCAACGGACTTATTACTGGTTTGGTGTATCCCAATCTTCCGCACGAGGAACTGGTTTTGCCCGAGAAAGAAGACAACGGTAATCCGATATACGGCATAGCCGACGAAGCGTTCAAAGGAGACGACGGTATCAAAAAAGTCGTCTTGCCGGCGTCTTATCAGACCATAGGCACCTCGGCTTTTGCCGGCTGTTCGGCGTTGGAGGAGGTGACGATACCTTCCGACAGCGAACTTCACACCGTGGGAGCCAATGCCTTCGGACCGTTGCTGGACGACAAAAACGAGGTCACGGCAAGCTGTTCCGCTCTCACTTCTCTGGATTTGCCAGACACCGTGTCGAGGGTGGGGACGTACGCTTTTTATATGTGCGAAAATCTGGTTATGGACGGCATACCGTCCTCCCTTACATATGTGGAGATTTACGCTTTTTCGGGGACGAAAATCAACAACGTGTCCTTTGCGGGGATAGTGTCGGTTTACGAAGGGGCGTTCAAGGACTGCTCGGCGCTGGATACTGTGACCGATACCGAAAACGTCGCCCGTTGCGACAAACTCGCTTTTTATAATTCCAAACTCTATACCGACGCCTATTCCGCTTATCGTACCGAACCTTCCGACGACAAGGCGGCGTTTTATGCCGGAACGATACTTTTCGACTGTTATCCCTCTTTCGGGAAGGGAGCCGGCAGCGGTAAACTCAGGATAAAGGAAGAGACCACGCTTATTGCAGACGAAGCGTTTACCGATACGTCGCAAAGCGAACTCACGTTATATATCGATACCGCTTCTGCCAAGAAAGCGTTGGAAGAGAACAGGGATTTTCTCGGACAAAATCTTTTCTGCGACGGAGAAGGCGTCTTCGTGGTGGTGGGTAAAGGACTTTCCGTCCGTTACAGGTCGAGGTACGACACCGGGACCAGAAACTATGCGGATAAATTTGCCGAAGAGGAGATAATCGAAGTCGTCGGCGAAAACAACAGCGACGAAATAAACTGGGGCAAGCATATCCTCCTCAAGAAAACCGACGGAGGGACGAGTTATTATTATGACAGATTCGTACCGAACGAAAACGGAACTCCGAGGATAATCAGACTCAGCGCTCTCAATCTGCCCTACGAAATAGTCCGCATAAATCTTTCGGCGTTCAACGGTATCGAGAATCTGGAAACGCTGGAACTCAACAAAGTCAATTCCATAGCCTATATGGGGATAGCCGGCTGTTCGAAACTCAAGGTCATCGACCTTACCCGTACCGTTTCGCCCGCCGTACTCGAAGACGCTTTGAGTATTCAGTTTTCTTCGGTGTCGCCCTCCTGCGTCGTGAGAGTGAAGCAATCCGATTTCACCGCTTACCGCTCCACCTGGGCGTCGGCAGGGAGTGCGTATACCAAACTGAAAGGAGTATGAGAAGAAAGGGGAGACCGAACGGAAAACGATAATAAAAAAAACCGTCTTGCGACGGTTTCTTTTTTTGACGTAAGAGCTTCTTAATACATATCTCCCATACCTGCGGGCATCTGAGGAGCGGGCGGTTCGGGAATATCCGCAACCAACGCTTCGGTGGTGAGCAGGGTGGCGGCTACGCTTGCGGCGTTCTGCAAAGCGCTCCTGGTGACTTTGGTAGGATCGATTATGCCTGCCTGCATCATATCGCAGTAGACGTCTTTGGCTGCGTCGTAGCCGTAAGTGGCGGACTTGCCGGCGAGAATGGTGTTGACTACCACGCCGCCGTCCACGCCTGCGTTTGCGGCGATCTGACGGACGGGAGCTTCCAGAGCCTTCAGCACGATTTTTCCGCCGGTGGCTTCGTCTCCGTCGAGAGCGGAAGCGAATTTCTTAACGTTGTTCACAATGCTCAACAAAGCTATTCCGCCTCCGGGTACCACGCCTTCTTCCACTGCGGCACGAGTGGCGCTTAAGGCATCCTCTATACGGAGTTTGGAGTCCTTCATTTCCACTTCCGTGGCAGCGCCCACGTTGATCACGGCAACGCCTCCGGCGAGTTTGGCAAGACGTTCTTCCAGCTTTTCCTTGTCGTAGGAAGAGGTGGTTGCGGCGAGCTCTCTTTTAATGGCTTTGACTCTGTCGGCAATGGCGGAAGGATCTCCCATACCGTCGATTATGGTGGTGTAGTCCTTGCTTACCTTGACGGTCTTGGCACGTCCGAGATGTTCCAAGGAAGCGTCTTTTAGCTCCAGACCCATTTCTTCGCTCACCACGGTGGCGCCGGTCAGGATAGCCATATCGGCGAGCATTGCTTTTCTTCTGTCGCCGAAAGCGGGGGCCTTGACGGCCACGCAGTTGAATACGCCTTTGATCTTGTTCACCACCATGGTGGCGAGAGCTTCGGCGTCGTAGTCCTCGGCGATTATGAGAAGTTTAAGTCCGTTTTTGATGACTTGTTCCAGCAGGGGAACGAGTTCTTGTATGGCGGAAATTTTCTTGTCGGTTATGAGTATGACGGGGTTGTCCAGTTCGGCTTCCATTTTGTCGGTGTTGGTGACCATATAAGGACTGGCGTAGCCTCTGTCGAACTGCATGCCTTCCACCACCGAAAGCTCGGTGAGCATGGTTTTGGATTCGTCCACGGTGATGACGCCGTCTTTGCCGACTTTTTCCATAGCTTCGCTGATGAGTTCGCCGATCTTTTCGTCTCCGGCGGAAATGCTCGCAACGCTTGCAATCTCGTTCTTTTCGCTGACTTCCTTGCTGATGGCTTTCAGTTCTTCCACGGCTTTTTCCGCAGTTTTCAGGATACCTTTGCGTAACGCCATGGGATTGGCGCCGGCGGCTACGTTCTTGAGACCTTCCTTGATGATGGCTTGCGCAAGCACGCTTGCGGTGGTGGTGCCGTCGCCGGCTACGTCGTTGGTCTTGACGCTGACTTCCTTGATGAGCTGCGCACCCATATTTTCGAACGGGTCTTTCAATTCGATTTCTTTAGCGATGGTCACCCCGTCGTTGGTAATGAGGGGAGCGCCGAATTTTTTGTCCAAAACCACGTTCCTGCCTTTCGGCCCTAAAGTAAGTTTAACGGTATTGGCGAGGGAATCGACTCCGTTTTCCAGAGCCTTTCTTGCTTCGTCCGCATATTTGAATTGTTTAGCCATAAGTTTACCTCCTTTTTTACTCGATTATTGCCAGTATGTCGCTCTGACGGATAACGGTGACGGTCTCGTCGTCTAATTTGAATTCCGTTCCGGCATACTTGGAATATAAAATTTTGTCCCCGACTTTAACTTGCATTTTTATCTCTTTCCCGTCGACGGTGCCGCCGGGACCTACAGCGATGACCGTCGCCACGGTGGGTTTTTCTTTGGCGCTGCCGGTAAGTATGATCCCGCTCGGCGTGACGTCCTTGGCTTCGTCGAGCTTGATGACAACTTTGTCGAATAATGGTTTCAAAGTCATTTTTATGCCTCCTTTGATGCAATTATATTTACTTTTTTTCGTTAGCACTCGTATACTCCGACTGCTAATTGTCCACATTATAACACTTACTTTTCCCTTTTACAAGTGATTGACGGTAATATTTTTCAATTTTTTTCCGCCCGAGTTTTACGAGGAGTTTTTTGCGGACACCTGATAAATACGCTTAAATACTTTTCCGTTCCTTATTATTTTTCCGTTATACGGATTTTTAAGCGGGTCAAGGGAGGGGATTTTGTCGAAAATCGGTATTTCGGCAGGCAAAATTATTCCCTAAAAGGGGAGAGGGGACGTATTGACATAATACGTTTTATATAGTAATATATAAATACATTCTGAAATTAAAGGGCGAGGTATGCCCTTTTAACGGAGGCAGGGTATGACACTACGGAAGGGAAGGTACGGGAAAAAGGCTTTTGCTGTTTTGGCGGTTGCGATTCTGGCGTTGACGTTTATGACGTTGGTTTTGACGTCGGTATCCGACTCCTCTTCTTCTCCCGTTTATGCCGCTCCTCTTTTTCAGAACAAGGATCTCGTTTTCGACGCCGAGTCGGCTATATACGAAAATCTTTCCGGCAATTATTATTACGACACGGTGCTGGATTTCGGGAACGGGGTCTCCGTGGACGGAAATTATTACGTAAGCGGAGATTTCTATTCCACCGGATCCTTCGCTCTCAGCAAATCGGGGAACACCGTTTATTTCAACAATCAGCCTACGGCAGACCTTAACGCCAATCTCGGGATTGACCCTGCCGGGGACCTTGCCGCAGCGATAAACGACGGACTCGTGAGCGTGCAACTTTCCCTTTACTTTATTTATGCCGCACCGCAAAACGCCGACGCCGGCGAAGAAAGGGCAACCGCCACGCTTAAGTTTTACGACGGGACGGGAACCACCGAGAACGACGTGTTCATACCCAACTCCATTTCTCAATCGGGGAGCGTCCGATTCCCGGCAAGCGAAACGGTAAACAGCGTGCTGGTCACCGTTTGCAACGTGTCGTTGAACAAGGTATTCGCCGACGGAGGATACCTTTCGATAGCTCTCAGCAATTTCCAAACCAGCGGCAACTTCAGCGTGGCGTTCAAGGAAATAGGGATAAGGACCACCGTTTCTCCTCGTACCGATATTTCCTTGGTGGACGGCGCCGCGGGAGTGAGAGTTTACGACCAATCCGGTTACAGGGACGCCGGAACGGATATAAACATCATAAAAGGCGGAGACATAGTGGTTTTCAATTCCGTCATTCAGTCCGGGAACGTAAAATACAGTCTTTCCAACGCCAACGATTTCGCAACCGAGCAGAACAGCCACGGCAAACTTTACCGTAAACTCATACTCGAAGGCAATGCCTCCGAGACCTTAATCAGACCCGAATACAACTCGGGTTACTGGGAAAGGGTCTACAGTTATTCCTATACCGACGCCGACGGGACGGTACACCAAGTGGACATAAGCGACGATTATTCGGGGGAAATTATAGCTTTCAGGGTCAAGGACGCCACCGTCACCAACCTCACGATGAGTTTAGGGCTTTGGCGAGCCAACGGAAAAAACTCCAACGTTACCAGAACTCTGAATTTTTATAACGTTAATGATGCCTTGTATTTTGTTGATGTGCCAGGGTATGGCTATGCCAAAGTGAATGATCGTATGACCAAACAGTTTGGCAAGACGATGGATGAATATATCAGTGAAAGACAGACTTTGCGAGGTTTTATTTTACTGGTAGATTATCGACATAAACCAACAAAAGATGATGTCATGATGTATCAGTTTATCAAGCATCATGATGTTCCAGTGATGGTAGTAGCTACCAAAGAGGATAAACTTAAACGTAATGATCTGAAGAAAAATGAAAAACTGATCAGAGATACTTTAAATATGCATCCTGATGACTATTTCATTCGTTTTTCCAGTCTGAAAAAAGTGGGAATTAATGAAGCCTGGCAGGCCATTTATGAATTGTGTGATATTGATTTTGAATAGGTGATTCTGATCACCTTTTTTTCATATCTTTTTTATCTGTTCATATAATGATACAGGAGGAAAGATATGCAAAAGATATATTATGAAAAAGAAATTGATTTATCTCATCGTTTAAAAGAAATGACAAGTATGACCGTGGATGAATCGATAGATTACAAAATTGAAGATCAGGGTGTCAGAGCAGTAGGTTCTTTAATTATTAAGGGTGAATACATCAGTGATGAAAACAGGATATTTGTTGAAAATATCGATCTGGATGTATTTGCTGAAGAAAAAAAGATTACTGATCAAAGAGATTTTCATTTAAAGGTTGAGGATTTTCATTATGAAATCATTGACGGCAATCTAAAAGTAACTATTGAAGTAGGTGTTTATGGTGTCATTGCTGGAAAAGACCGTTATGTATCTTTATCGAATGAAGATCCAATTGATGAAATTGAAAAACTGTCACGTACATTACAGGATCAAGAAGATGAAATGGCAGAAGTACCTGAAGAAGTGACGCCTTTACAGGAAGAAGTGAAGTTACCAGAAAAAGTATATGAAACTAAAGTCAAAGAACCTAAAGATGAAGGTGATGAAGATACAGGTGTCTATTATCTTTATGTCATTGGACCAAATGATACGTATTCATCAATCAGTGAAAAATATGGTGTTGATGAAAAAACAGTCAGAAATTATAACAGCAATATAAATCTTATTCCTGGACAGGTTATTATTATTCCATATGTCGCTGATCAAGAACGTTCATGATCATTATCATATTCAGGTCATCGGTCTTATTCGTTTAAGTGCACGAGTTTATAAGCTGAAAACAAATGAAAAGTTTTACTGTTTAAAATTTGTTTCAGATCAGAAACTGGAAAGTGCCTATAATCATATTCTGACTTTAAAGCTTCATCATTTTGTCAGGTTAATACTTAATGGTGAAAATCAGTATTTC
>CASDZI010000021.1 GCA_949285605.1 uncultured Christensenella sp. | reverse complement strand
AGCAAACCTCGCATTTAAGCATATTCATGATGGACGTGGGAGGCAGGTACAGCGTAAGGGTTTATCCGGAAGAAGCGTTGGGCGACGCCGAAGCGATCTATAACGAAGACGTGGTTTACGGGTACGATCCCGACTACGACAAAGAGTACAAGAGGTATATAAATAAAGGTACCGACACCGCTCAGGTCTTTGAACCCACCGGGGTGAATTATACGGGAGAATCGTTCTCCGTATCGGGCAATATGACCCTCGACCTTCAGTATATATCCACGGTAAAACTTATTTTCGAGAATATGATGTTCTCGTCGGGCGTTACCCTTCCCACAGCCTTCGTTCGGTACCTGGAAGGAGACAAAGTTTCTAAAATGACGGTTTGGGACGTCGATGAAAAATACGGCGACGGAAGCACGGTTCCCGACGGTACGGTACACGTCATTACGCAATTAGTCAACAACTTCGGAAATCTCGGCGGACGGTTCGATTATTCGCTGAACGGTTTCAAGAGCGGTAACGGTATCCGCGCGCAACAGGAACTCGTTTACAAAATAAATGCTTCCGGCACCGAAGACAACGAAAGTAACCTCTTCAATCCCACCGTGGAAAGTTTCAGAAGATACGTTGTCATCGACTATAACGACGGATATATCGTGGGAGGAAGCTTGCTGTTCGGAGACGAAAATTATTCCGGCAACAAATACAGCACCCCCAATACCGGCGACGGGACGGAAAACTATCCTTATAAGATTTATACCGTAACTCAATTCAAGAATCTGAGTCTTTACTTCATCTATAACGAATATTCCTGCGTGAACGTGCATTTCCGTCTGGAGAGAGATCTCAAGCTGCAGCAAGTCAATTCCGCCGCTTCCGAGCATCCTTACGGCAACACCAAAGCCTGGGTGCCTCTGACGCATTATTACGATTCCGTCAACGGGCATTTAGGTTTCAACGGGACGTTGGACGGCAACAACAAGACAATATACGGACTTGCGGCGAATATCGACAACATCACTCCTCGCAACGACAGCACCGACCCGTTGGCGGATTTCGATTACGAAGCCCTGTCCGGCTACGGAATATTCGGTTGTATCAACGGCGGCACTATAAAGAACCTCAATATAGGTAACGCCTTTATCGAACTGGATAGCTTCGGGCAGACCATTAACGGCACACCGTCTTATATAGGTATTTTGACGGCGAGAGCCTACGACGCAGTGTTCGAAAACATCAGCTTCAAGGAACTCAGCGGAATGACTGTCGGGCGGACGACCAAGAGCAATATGACCGGACTGAGCAGAGTTTATCTGGTGAGTTACGTTGCCGAGGGCATAGGCATGCTGGCAGGTTACGCAAACAATATTCTGGTCAACAACGTCGATATCGAAATAGCCATCGAGACGGGCGTTAACATCGATATAGTAGGCGCTACGTCGGCAGGCGCTCTTATAGGATTTTCCGAAGGGGAAAATACTCACATCGGCGACGTCTATGTGAACGGCTCCGTGGGAAGATTGCTTATCAACGTGGGCAGCGAGTGTATCAACAGCGGCGGACTGATAGGGACCTTCGAAGGCGGAGTGCTGTCGACTGTGGAAATGGAGAATATGGATATGGTCATCGGTTGCGAGCAGAGCATCAACGTCGGCGGCGTAGCGGGTATCCTGAAGTCGGGCGAGATTAACCAGGTAGTGATATCTTCGGCAAATCAGTCCAATATAAAAAATCAAAGCAAAGGCATATTCCTTACCGCAGGGGCGACGGCGAGCAGTTCCGACGAGTCTATGGGGTCGTCGGGCGAAAGAAGTTTCGGAAAAGTAGGAGGTATAGCCGGATACGTTCGCAACGGCAGGATCATTTCGGATCCCGGCAACGTCGGCGTTCTCAACGGGGTATTCAGATTTTATGCCGGTACCGCAGGGGGAGTAGCAGGGGTAACTTACGAAAATTCGTTGATCCAGGGCTTCAATCTCAACTCACCCTCTTCCGACGCTTACGCTTTGTATCTGATGTTCAGGATAGCGTTCGGCGGAGGTAACGGGAACTACGGCGGTATCGTCGGAGCCAACCTCAACAAGTCCACCGTAGACGACTGCAGCTTCACCGGGAATTCCGGCAACAGTCAGTCTGTCGGCGTGACCAGTCTTACGTCCAGCCACGTTTACGTTTTCCGTCAGGACAGAGACGACGATACGGCTTATCAGACCATCCCCGCCGTTAACGGAGCGTACAGCTCCATCAAAAAGACCACCGCGGTCGGACATGTGTTAAACGTAGGAGGTATAGCAGGATACAATACCGCTAAAATTTATAACAGCTTTACCAAATATTCCAGAGTAACCGTAAAATACGAAAACGGCGCGCCTTTGGGCAACGGAGACTGGAAAGTGAGAGTAGGCGGTATAGCGGGTTACTATAACGTGACGTCCACGGCAGGGACCTATCGCGGTTGGACGGACAATATATTCGGTTATACCAAAGTGGAAGTCGGGAGCAGGATACAGAGCTGTTACACCTATAAGTCCAGTATAGCCATAGCCGGATATATCTGGTGCGACAACAACACCAATATGGCCAAGACGGTGAATTTGGTGACGGGGACTCCGGTAATAGCGGTCGGCGGTATCGTGGGAGCGACGTATGAGCGGGACTACGGAAGTTACGGAATAAGCAACTGTTATACTTATCAGAACAATTTCGACGTATCGGTAGGAGCATTCGGACTTAGTAACAACAGCGAAACCGCAGGAGAAGCTAACGTCGGATGGTATTATACCAGCGATCTGGGCGCTGGCATAACCGGACACGAATTAAAGCCCAACAGAGCAGGGCTCGAGGTAAGCGGAAGCATATACGGTATAGTTGGAGACGAATACGGACAGATATCGGGCGGCTTGTCCAACCATTGCTGGACGTCGGGCAATACCGCCAAACGTCTGGGATGGCGTTCCGTCAGCGAATCTCAAAAAGGCAAAGAAGACACTTGGAGCAAGCCCTCGGGCGATACGGTCAGAGGACTCGATTATCAACAGACTGTCGACGTGAGCTTAGATTCCGGGAAACAGGTCAAGACCTATAACAGCACGCACAGCAGAGAAAGAATACCTACCGTCAGCGACGCAGGAGGCTTTGACTCGCTTATTTACGGAACGTATACGGAAAACAAAGCGCAGATCGGCGATACGGCTGTTGAGGTGGATTTCCGTGAAGTGGAAATTATGTTCGGCGGCGGTTTTGTGGGCGTATACGGAGACACGGACGGAAGAGTTTACCGTACCGATATAGAAACGGGCGAACTCATGGTGGCGCACTGGTACTCCACCACGGCGGACAGTCAGAGCAACTGGGCTTACTTCGACGTAAACGGGGATTACGTTACTAAACTCGGCGGATATTATTCGAGCAAGAGTCAATTCCTGAATTCGAATTATCTGGTCAGAGGGCAGGACGTCAAAATATCCGCATAGCCGAAAAACGCTTGTTTTGAAAGTAAAATCGTTATATAATACCTTGTAGTGTTTTACTGCAAGGTATTATTCGGAGGAAAAGAAAAAATGAAACATACCGATATAGCGGATATACGCTCCGGCAAGATCGCAGTCGGCAGCGAAGTTACCGTTTGCGGTTGGGTAAGGACCGCAAGAGATTCCAAAAACATGGCTTTTTTGGAGATAAACGACGGAACCAGTCTTAAGCATTTACAGATAGTCATCGACAAAAACGTAATTTCGAATAGTGACTTTATGCACCTCGGGTGCGGAGTGAAAGTCTGCGGACAGCTCGTGGAGTCCCCGATCAATGCGGGGAGCTTGGAGATAAACGCCTCCGAAGTGATATTACTCGGGGATTGCCCTACCGATTACCCTTTGCAAAAGAAACGCTGCAGTATGGAATTTTTACGCAGTATACCCGCTCTGAGAGTGCGGACGAATATGTTCAACGCCGTATTCAGAGTACGTTCGGTCGTGAGTACTTGTATTCACGAATTTTTCCGTGAAAGGCATTTCGTTTACGTTCACACGCCCATAATCACCGCCAGCGACTGCGAAGGGGCGGGAGAGGTTTTCAAGGTGACCACCATAGGGTACGATCCGTCGTATAAAAGCGAAGAAGAATATTATAAAAACGACTTTTTCGGTCAAAAAGCCGGGTTGAGCGTTTCGGGACAGCTGGAAGGCGAAGTGGCGGCAATGGGGCTGGGAAAAATTTACACCTTCGGACCGAGTTTCCGCGCCGAAAACAGCAATACCCCCCGTCATGCGGCGGAATTCTGGCATATCGAGCCCGAAGTGGCATTTGCCGAACTTCCCGACATCATCGAAATAGCGGAAGACCTCATCAAACATATCGTCAACACCTGTCTTACCGAATGTGCGTCCGAGCTTGCCTTCTTCGACAAATTCGTGGAAAACGGACTTATCGACAAATTGAAAGGCGTGGTAAGTCACAAATTCGGGATAGTGGAATATACCGACGCCATAGAGATATTGAAGAAAGCCGACGTAAAATTCGTTTACCCCGTGGAATGGGGCGAGGACATTCAGACCGAACACGAAAAATATCTTACCGAGCAGGTGTTCAAGAAACCCGTTTTCGTCATCAACTACCCGAAAAAGATCAAATCCTTCTATATGAAGCAGAACGACGACGGACGCACGGTTGCCGCCACAGATCTGTTGGTGCCGGGCGTGGGCGAAATAATAGGTTGCAGCGAAAGGGAAGCGGACCTTACCAAACTTCTCAACGCTATGAAAGAAAAGAATATGACCACTGCCGAATACAAAGATTACATTTCCCTCAGGAAATTCGGCAGCGTACCGCACAGCGGATTCGGATTGGGACTGGAGAGGATACTGATGTACGTTACCGGCGTGAGCAACATCAGAGACGTCATTCTTTATCCCCGTACCGCAGGCGATATAAGATAGGAGGCAGCAAATGAATTATTCCGGCGTAATGAGAACGCACAACTGTAACGAACTCCGTGCCGAAGACGAAGGAAAGAACGTAGTTCTGTGCGGATGGCTGCACAGCGTCAGAGATCTGGGAGCGGTGGTTTTCTTCGTATTGAGGGATTTTTACGGAATGACCCAGGTCACCGTGTCCGACGAAGAAAAGAAGGCGTTTATCCGTTCCGTCCCCAGAGAATCCACTTTGCAGGTAAAGGGAAAAGTGGTGCTCCGTTCCTCTCCCAATCGGGCTTTGCCTACCGGGCTTATCGAGATAGAACCCGAGGAAATGACGGTGTTGGGAAAATGTTTTTCGGCGCTGCCTTTCGAAGTGGCTTCCTCCCTGCAATCGAGAGAGGATACCCGTTTGAAATACCGTTTCCTCGATCTGAGAAACCCCGCAGTCAAGGACAAAATAGTCCTGAGAAGCCGTATAGTCAGCGCAATAAGAAGAATAATGACGGAAAGGGGCTTTTTGGAAATAGCCACGCCCATATTGACCAGTTCTTCACCCGAAGGAGCGAGGGATTTTATCGTGCCGAGCCGTATGTATCCGGGTAAGTTCTACGCTTTGCCGCAGGCTCCGCAACAATATAAACAACTCCTTATGACGTCGGGATTCGACAGATATTTTCAGATAGCGCCCTGTTTCAGGGACGAGGACGCCAGAGCGGACCGTTCCCCCGGGGAATTTTATCAGCTGGACATAGAAATGTGTTTTGCCACGCAGGAGGACGTTTTTGCCGAACTCGAAGCCATACTTCCCGCAGTTTTCAAGGAATTTTCCGATTGGAAAATCGACGAAGGACCTTTCCGCAGGATAACCTACCGAGACGCAATAGCCGATTACGGAACCGATAAACCCGATTTACGCAATCCGCTCGTCATAAAAGACCTCACCGAAACGGTGAAAGGCACCTCTCCGCTTTTCGAAGGGAAAACGGTAAAAGCCATAGCCGTGGCAAATTTCGACAAACCCAGAAAGTATATCGATTCGCTTTCCGAACTGGTGAAAGCCAAAGAAATGAACTCCGCTTTCTACTGGTTCAAGATGGACGCTCAGAATGTTTTAAGCGGAGGCGTAAGCAAGTTTTTGACGGAAAAGACCGAGGAGCTTCGCAAGGCTTTGGGAACGGACGGCAACGTGTTCGTGGCGTTGCTTGCCGGCGATGACGCAAAGGAAACGGCGAAATGCGCAGGCATAATCCGTACCGAGCTCGGGGTCGCCGCAGATCTGATAGAAAAGAACGCCTACAGATTTTGCTGGATAGTGGATTTCCCGATGTACGAAATAGGGGAGGAAAGCGGAGAGATAGAATTCTGTCACAACCCGTTTTCTATGCCTCAGGGCGGTATGAAGGCGCTGGAAGAGAAGGATCCTTTGGAGATACTCGCCTATCAATACGACATAGTATGCAACGGATACGAACTGAGCAGCGGAGCGGTGCGTAACCACGATCCCGAAATTATGGTAAAAGCCTTTGCCATAGCCGGTTACGACGAGAGCGTTATAGAGAATAAATTTTCCGCTTTATACAACGCATTCAAGTACGGGGCGCCGCCGCATGCCGGTATTGCTCCGGGAGTGGACCGTATGGTCATGCTGTTGGCTAACGAACCCAATATCAGGGAGATCATCGCTTTCCCGATGAATAAGAACGCTCAGGATCTGTTGATGGGAGCGCCCTGTTCCGTCACCGAAAAACAGCTTCGGGAAGCCAACATCGCCGTAGTCGGGAAAAAAGCGGAAACCAAATCGGAATAGGTAAATTTTTGCATAAAACATTCGAAAAAAAACCGTCCGCAGGATACGGACGGTTTTTTTAGTCGAGACAAAAATAATCAGAATACGTTCAGAACTTTCAGAACGAGCACTGCCACCGCCGCCGCAAGGCAGAGGGTAAGGAATACGAAAACGGACGTCGTGCGTTTGGAACGGCGATACTGTTTCATAGTGACGTATTCGTCGGGGGAGGGCTGGACGTAAACTTTTTCCTTTTCCGGCTCTTCCTGTTCGATGATCCCGAATATATCGTTGAAGCGTTGTTTTTCCTTCATATACGCTTCGTTGTAATAGATCTGAAGTTCTTCTCCCGGAACCAAATCGCTCAAAGGGAACGCCGTGGGATTGCGTTTAGGCGTTTCCGCAGGAGTCGGTTCGACGGGAACGGACTGTTTTTTCTTTTTCATTATAAAGCTCCTTAAAGCAAAAATACATAGTAATATTATACAGTTTAGAAATATCGCTGTCAACACGAAAACCAGCCTTTTCTATATATTTCCTATGAGGCGTCAAGGCAGGGGAGAGACGCATCTTTCCTCTTCGAGAGCCCTTTCCAGAAAGGAACTTATCGTCTCTTCGCCTATGGCGTAAGATACCGCATAAGTAGTATCCCTTGCACATATAATTCCTGTTAAGGTACCCGATTTATTTATTAAAGGAGCCCCGCTTATGCCTTTTGCGACATATGAATTAAGCTCCATAAGTTGTGCGGGTTTACCTTCGGCGTCGCAGGAACGCATTCTCGTATAGGTCACCTCGAATCGTTCTCCCGGGCGACAGAGGAAAAGTTTTTCTTCCTGTCGGGGCATTTTCTCCGACAGGGAGACACCTGCGGTATCGTCGTTGCGTAACAGAGCCAGGTCGTTTGTCCTGTCGATAAACAGTATTTCGGTTTCATATTTATTGTCGTGGCAAATATCGTAAACGCATATGTTCCGTTCCTCATATGAATTCGGGAAGATATGAGCCACCGTCAATATGTATCCGCCTTCAATAGCCGTTCCGACGCCGGAAAATTCCTTTCCGTCCGCCGAGCAAAGGATCCGCACGCAGTAATCGCTTCTTTCGGGCGTGACGCAGCCGCAGGCGCAAATTACCGCAACTAAGGTCAGAATAAGACAAAATTTTTTCCCCACGGAAACTATGATATGGGGAAAAATAAAGATTATTCGGAAAAAAAGTCGAAGGAAGCGGCGTTAAAATTCGTCGTCGGAAAAAAGACGGGATAGAGCGGAGGAAATTTCTTCGTAAGGATACCCTCTGCGAAGGAGTTTGGCGTAGACCTTGCTCCTTTTTGTAGGGCCTTCGGGCACGGTCTTTGCGATTTTTTCGGCGATACGAAACATTTCTTCGGGATCTGTCCGCATTTCTTTCAACGCTTCCTCGATTATATCCGAGGGGACGCCTTTTTGTTTCAGTTCGTTCTTAAGGCGGTAGACGCCTTTGTTTCCGCCGTGCGTTCTTATGTAGCTTTCCGCGAAAGAGGCGTCGTTTATGTAACCTTCCTCCCGGGCTCTTTCCACCGCCGAAGCGGCTACGTCCCGAGGAAAACCTTTGCTTATGAGCTTATCGTAGTAACCTTTGGCGGTTTTCAGGTAGGAGGCTATTTGCGCATAAAGATAGCTTCGGCAGAAATACTCCCTGCTTTTCTCGATCAGTACCGGAAGTTTCTCCTCGGGGACGTCCTTGATCATATCCACGCCGCAACCGAGACAGACTTCCTCGCTGAGAAGGTAAATTTTGTCTTTCCAAAGAATTTCTCCCGTAAGCTTACGGGGATCGTAACTCAATAATTTCATATTGTCAATAATTATATCACATCGTCGAAAAGTGTTGCAACGCAACGGCGAAATAAGCTATAATTTCATTAAGTCAAAAGAACGGTCGGGAAGGGAAAAATGGACGTATCTGAGGTATTGGAAATAATCGGTGTGGTGGCGTTTTCGATGGTAGGCGTTTTCGTGGGGATCGAGTACGAATTGGACGTATTCGGTATTTTCGTGGTATCGCTTTGTTCGGCGCTGGGAGGAGGGATCATCCGAGACCTCGTGTTGGGAGTGACGCCCCCGGTCAGTTTCGTCCGTCCCGTCTATACCCTTACCGTGCTTATCACGGTGGTCGTTTCCCTTATCCTGTTCAAGATCGTGGACAAAAAGCTCAGTCGGAAATCGGTGAAAAGGCTGAAAAAGACCGTGGACTTTTTCGACGCCGTGGGTTTGGGCGTTTTTGCCGTAAACGGCTGTCAGGTGGCTATAGAGCTGGGCTATGCGGAAAATTTTATAATGATAGTTTTCGTGGGAGCGGTCACTGGCGTGGGCGGCGGAATGATAAGAGACGTTCTCAGCGGACGTAAACCCATAGTTTTAAGAAAGGAAGTCTATGCCCTTGCGGCGATAATAGGGAGTATCCTTTATTTTTTTATACACGACAAAATCGACCACTATGCGGCGGTGTATATTTGCGCAGGGCTCATCACCGTTATCAGGGTGCTGGCGTCCTGGCGCAGGATAAATATTTCGTATGCGATAAAAAACGCCGATTTGAAAATCGACGAATAGGAGTTTTATATGGCTAAAATAATGTGGGAAGGACGTTTTTCCAAGAGCCCCGACAAACAACTTAACGATTTCAATTCTTCTATAAGAGTGGACGGCAGGATGTACGAGTCCGATATCGAAGGGTCCATAGCGCACGCTGAAATGCTCGCTAAATGCGGAATAATCTCTTCCGAGGACAGGGACGTCATTATCGAGGGATTGAAGGAAATTCTTGCCGATATAGAGAGCGGCAAGGTTAAGATTGACCCCGAAAGCGAAGACATTCATATGTTCGTGGAAGCATTGTTGACGGAAAGAAAGGGCGAAGCGGGGAAAAAGCTCCATACCGCCCGCAGCCGCAACGATCAGGTGGCGACGGATATCCGACTTCATTTGAGGAAAGAAGCCGACCGTACCGAAAGAAATATCCTCGAGTTTATGAAAGTGATAGTCGATAAGGCGGAGGAATATTCCGACGCCGTAATGCCGGGATATACCCATCTTCAAAGAGCGCAACCCGTGACTTTCGGGCATCATCTTCTCGCTTACGCCGAAATGTTGAAACGGGATTTGGGAAGATTCGCCGACGCCGCCGGAAGAATGAATTTTTCACCGCTGGGAAGTTGCGCTCTCGCAGGGACCACCCACCCGATAAACAGAGCTTATACCGCCGCCGCATTGAACTTCGACGGTTACTGCGCCAACTCGATAGACGGAGTGAGCGACAGGGATTTCTGCCTGGAACTGGCTTCCGCCTGTTCCATTTGCATGACCCACCTTTCGAGATTTGCCGAAGAAATAATACTCTGGTGCAGCTGGGAATTCAAGTTTCTGGAACTGGACGACGCTTACGCCACGGGAAGTTCCATAATGCCGCAGAAAAAGAATCCCGACATTGCGGAGCTTATCAGGGGAAAAACCGGCAGAGTCAACGGGAATCTGGTGGCGCTTCTCACCGTGATGAAAGGTCTGCCTCTCGCCTACAATAAAGATATGCAGGAGGATAAGGAAGCTATTTTCGACAGTTTGGATACCCTAAACGACTGTTTGGAAATTTTTGCTCCTATGCTCGCCACGGCAAAGGCGTTGAAGGACAATATGCTCAAGGCGTGCAGGGAAGGGTTTATCAACGCTACCGATTGCGCCGATTACCTGGTCAGGAAAGGGATACCTTTCCGTACCGCTTACAAAATCAGCGGCAGGATAGTGGGGTATTGTATAGCGCAAGGTAAAAATCTGGAAAATTTATCCTTGGAAGAGTACCGTTCTTTCGATCCGATATTCGACGAAGGGATATACGACGCCGTGAATATGCTCAACTGCGTAAAAAGAAGGACTTCTCAAGGGGCGCCTTCGGAGGGCGAGGTCAAGAAGCAGATCTCCGCACTCAGGGGATTTTTAGACAAATTTGCGGTAAAAAAGGATAACGGATCGATTTGATTTTCCGTTCGGACGCAAGCAAACGCCGCTCTCCTTCGGGGGGCGGTTTTTTTGGGTTTTTCTTTTTGCGGACTTAATATATATAAATAATTTAATTCTTGAAATAACCTGCGTCGTATGATACAATAAAATATATCCATATCGGGTTTCGTAAAAAAGAGGTAATATGAAAAGAGTTCTGGGTTTAGCGGGAATAATTCTGACATTAACGATTTGTCTTACGGCGTTCGTCGCATTTTCCGACGTAACGGCGTTTGCCGCCGACGAACCCGATTTCTCCGTCGGGACGGAACTTGCTCCTTGCGAAATAAATTCAGCCGAAGCTCTGAAAGCCTTGTCCGAATACGTTCGGAATGGGGGAGCGACTTACGGCGTCCGCTATAAAGTGACTTCGCCGATAACCCTTACCGAGGATTTTGTCCCGATAGGGAACGCAAATTATCCGTTTAACGGGAATTTCGACGGAGGGCTCCACGAAATAACTCTCGCAGTTTCCGAGGAAAGCTATGCCGGACTTTTCGGATACGTCGGTATTGCCGGCGTTGTGCGGAACGTGATAACGGCAGGCACGGTGGCGTCTTCCGACAACTATGCCGGAGGTATAGCCGCTTATAACGCAGGCGTGGTGGAGAACGTACTGAATAAAGCGTCGGTTAGCGGCGTTTCGAGAACGGGCGGCGTCACGGGCGAAAACATAGGCACGGTCCTTTCTGCGGTAAACGTCGGCGACGTTCGGGCTGTAAGCTACGGCGGCGGAATTGCCGGTATAAACGCAAGGGGGGCTACGGTACAGAGCTCTGTCAATCTCGGCGTTATGAAGGCGCTCGGTTCCGGGACGGCGTCGATTATCGGCGGAGTAGTCGGCAGCAATTCGGGAACTCTTTCCGACGTTTACAACGCCGCCGCCGTCGAAGTGACCGGCGAAAGAGTGGGTTCTGCCGTCGGGTATCTCCTGAATGCGGGAAACGGCAGCGGAAACGTCTATAACCTTTCCTCGGAGAGCGTCCGAAGCGTGGTGGGATTCCCGGAAATTACCGTTCCGAGCACCTTTGAAGCCAAGTCCTTATACGACTTTCTATCGGGAGAAACGGTTTTTTCCGAAGGAGGACTCGTTCAGCCGACGTTCGGGGAAGGTATCGGTTATCTTTATGCTCCCGTCTTTGCCGACAGGGAGGGCATAAAAGAATATTTCCAAAAAAATCTTTTCGCAGCCGGAGACGGGAGCGAAGCGTCGCCTTTCATCGTTTCCAACGCCGAAAACTGGGATCTTTTTGCGGTCAATTCCGCTTTACATACTTATGAAGGAAAATATATCAGACTCAACGCTTCCCTCGATCTCGGAGAGATCACCCCGTTGTTTACCGTCGAAGGCGGTTTTTCGGGGAATTTCAACGGCGGCGGCAATCGGTTGACCTATTCCGTAAATTCGCAGTCAGATTACGTCGGACTGTTCGCAGAACTCGGGAGCGGTTCCGTCGTGCATTCTTTGCTGTTGAAGGCGGAGGTTTCGGGGAAAAATTATGTCGGAGCTTTGGCAGGGCTGTCTCAAGGTTCGGTTAACGACGTAGTGGTGGAGAGCGGTTCGGTCACGGGCGCTTTTTACGTCGGCGGCATTATCGGAAAGACCGAAAACGGCAGTCTTTCTTCGTTGGAGAACAACGCTTCCGTCGTAGGAACCCGTTACGTCGGCGGAATAACCGGCGAAGCGGTTCTGGCGACGCAGGCCGTTTCCCTCGTCAATGCGGGTTCCGTGGGTATGGGCAGCGGAAACGCTTACGCATATTTCGGAGGCATCTTCGGAGCGGTGCAGGGTTACGGAGCGGAAAAAGCCTTCGTTTACGGTCGGGTGTCCGCCTATAAAGCCGATTACGTCGGCGGCGTGGCAGGGTCGGTCAACGGTTGTCCTCTGACGGTCGTTGCGGTGATGAATTCCGTCACGGGTAGAAATTACGTCGGCGGAATAGTCGGGTATTCGCTCTCTTCCGCAGACGCCGTGACTTCGGCAATGGCGGTAGGCGACGTGTTCGGAGCCAAGCAGGCGGGAGGAATCGTCGGAGCCAAGCAGGCGGGAGGAATCGTCGGAGCGTCCGAGGGGAACGGAATGGTTGACGAAGTATATTTTTACGGCACGATGAACACCGTTCCCGAAGCGGAAACGGACGTAAAAACTTTTCGGGCGATAGCGCCCGACGGCGTGACGGCGTCTAATGCTTATTATCTCCGGGGAGCGACGGCTGTTCCCGGAAACGGAACGGGGATAAACCCCGTGCAGTTTACCGAAGGGATATTCACCTCGGAAAACTGGACGGGAAAGTCGCAGGGAGCGGGGTTCGGGTATCTTCCGTTGCTTTCGGCTCTTTCAGACGATTCTTTGTTCGAAGCGACTCTTAAAATAAATTATTTCGGCGGAGGGAAAGGTCAAGACGGCGATCCCTTCCTCGTCAATACCGAAACTCATCTTACCAACCTTACCTATCTTGCGGAAAATTACGTTTTTTACCGCACGGCTTTTTACCTGCAGAACGCTGCGATAACTCTCACCGAAGCGTTTTCTTCCATAGGGAAGGAAACCGCTCCTTTCTGCGGGACTTACGACGGCGGCTATTTTGCCGTAGGAAGTTCTTATGAAGGGCAGAGCCCGTTATTCGGGTACGTCGGGAACGGCGGCAGAATAATCGACGTAGCCGTGGAAGGCGGCAGTTACGTCGTCGCCTCTCTGGTAAAAGTTATAGAGGAAGGCGGCTCGCTGGAAACTTCTTATTCCACTGCAAAGGTGACGGACGGAGACGATTACGCCGGCGGAATAGTTTCGGGAGGGAGCGGTTACGCAGGAGGACTGGTTTCGGAAAACTTCGGTACGGTGGAGAGTTCTTTCTACACCGGAAGAATGGATTGCGTTTCGACGGCGGGCGGTATAGCCGGTAAAAATAAAGGGGAAATTCGGAATTGCTTCTCTTCGGGGTATATAATTTCGGAAACCGCCGCAGGCGGCATCGCAGGTGAAAACGAAGGCGGCGTAATTTCCGGTGCGGTAGCGTCGGGAACCGTTTCGGCGACCCTTCAGGGGATTGCGGGCGGTCTCGTCGGCAAAATCGTCTATACCGATAAGGATACCGTGCTTTCGGACAGTTACGTTATCGCCATAATAGAAGCCGAGGGCAAAAAGGGCGGCATCGCAGGAGAAGTTTACAATACGTTCAGCCTCTCTTCCACGGTATTTTTCAACAGCAATATCTTTACTTCCAACATAGCTTTTTACAGAGGAGACAGCGCTTTGGCGGGCGGCATCAGCGCCAAGACGTCGGCGGAAATGCTTTCGGGCTTCGAAAATAATTTTACCGGAGTAAAATTCGTCAGCAACCTCAAACAGGATCAGGACAGCGGATATGCCCCGAGGAACGCCGTTTTCGAAAATACCGGCATAGCGAGGGTGGAAGAGCTCAGCGCCTACGCTTTGAAGATCCGTTCTTTCGGGTGGGATAACGCCGACGAAGCGCAATGGGGTTCGGCGGAAAATCCGTACATCGTGACCACGCTCGAGGAAATGAACGTATTGAGAAGCAACGTGGACGCAGGGTACGATTATACCGGGTATTACTTCCGTCTGGACGCCAATATAGATTTCGGGAGCGTGCTTTTCCGTCCGATAGGCAGATTTATTTCGGCAGCCAATCCCTCCAACAGGGTTTTCGGCGGAGTATTCGACGGGAACGGCCATAAATTTTCTTCTCTGATAATTTCCGAGCAGGCCGGTTACGGTTATGCGGCGTTGTTTGCTTATACCTCCAAAGGTTTCGAACTCCGTAACCTTATACTGGACGAAACCTGCTCCGTGACTTCTCTCGGTACCGACGCGGCGTCCTTTGTCGGATACAATAACGGTATTGTCGAGAATTGTTATTCCTTCGCAACGGTTTCCTCGCAATCGAGGGCGGGCGGCATAGCGGTATTTACGGCAAGTTCCACCAGGATTTCGGGAACGGTGTTTGCCGGAACGCTGGCTGCTCCGAATTATTACGGATTGACGGCGCAGGATGCGGGCAGCGTGAATTTCGATTCCTACAACAGCTGGTATCTCAGGAAAAATCCCGAAGGCGTTTTCGTACAGGCAGGGAGCGAAGGTTATCTCCATAACAATTACGGCAACGTACTGTTCGAGGACAGAGGCGGAGCTGTTACGGTAAACGTCTCAGAAAACGGCTTTACCTTCGCTTTGGCGGCGGCGGAGGGATTCGGCGGAGTGCTGATGAACGCTCAGGACAAAGTGGAATTCGACGGGCAGAACGGTTACGACCCGACGGTCAATCCCAACGTCACTTCTTCCGGCTCCACCAAATTGTATGCCAGATTCGTCCTGGACGTAATGTTGGAAAATACCGATTTTCTGAGGACGGAAGGGACGTCGTACGGACAGGGGAGTTATTACAGAGGACAAACCGTCACCTTTACTTTGGCGACGGAATACGGACTATTTCTCAATCTTTTCGATACCGACGATTTACTGGGCGACGTTACTTACGGCAACAACGATTCCGATAGCGTTACCGTAACTTTCGTCGTGCCGGAAACGGGATACCGTCCCGACGGGGAGAATAGATATACGCTTACCGTCAAAGCAGACGTCAGACAATTTGCCGATTATGCAGAGCTGATAGTGCCGACCGACAGCGTTTACGACGGCTCCGCCAAGGCGTTCACCGTCGTCCCGACCGTCGGGAACGAGGGATTTTTCGGAGAAAACGGTTTTACTTACACCGATCTCGGCACGCAGGCGATAATTTCTTCTATCATAAACGCCGGGAATTATAAGGTCAAGGTCTCTTTGCGAAAAGCGAGCGATACGCATTTTGCCGGCTACCATACCGTCGAATATTCGGTAGAGCGGAAAGTTCTTACGGTGGAGGATTACGCAAACGCAAAAGAGAGCTGGGAAAATTTCGTTGCCAAGACTTACGACTCCTCGGTCACGGCGGTCAAGAACCTGAGCGAGGAACTTATTATGGGAATAGTACCTTCCGACACGGGAAAGATCACGGTTTCCGCCACAATCGTCTGGGCTTCCGCCTCGGCAGGCGAAACCACCGCCACGGTAAATGATTTCTCGCTAAGCGGTACGGCTGCGGCAAACTACTACGTTTCGTCGGGCGAAGTAGAGGGGATCGCCGCAAGCATCGAAAAAATGCTTCTTACCGTGAAATTAAAAGTGACCGAAAGCGAATATACCGGCGTAAGTCCCACGGCAAATTATACCCTGGTCGGCACGCTTTACGGAACGGCGGCTTTGAAATTCACCTTTACGCCGCAGGACGGAGTTACCGTTTACAATGCCGGGAAATATACCGTGAACGCCGTCTGCACCGACGAAGTGAATTACGATGTGGTTTTCGACGGAACGACGGTCTATACCGTTACGCCCAAAATCGTCAAGGCGAGCGAGCTTATCTATTCCGTACCCACCCTTATGTATGACGGAACCGATCTAAGCTCCCGAATAAAGATCACGTTCAAGAAATTAAACAGCGGCAACGGGACGGTCAACGCCAAATTCTATAAAGAAGACGAGGTCACGGATTCCGTCGTAGACGCAGGCAAATACGAAGCCGAACTGTCCGTTAACGACAAAAATTATACTCTCGACGCAAACGTAGGGAGATATGCTTTCGAGGTTTTGCGTTCCGATAAAGGCGGAGATATCGAGGTATCGCTATCCGACGGCGGAAACTTCGAAAATATGGTATTGACTTACGGCGAAGGTATAGCGATAACGCCCGGAGAGCTTTACGGAGCCGACCTCCAAGTGGAAAGGACGGTAAACGGACGGGGAGAAGCGAAAGTCATTCTCTCCGAAAACGGTGAATATCTGTTGCAACTCACCCGTTATGCTCTGGACGGACTGTTGACCTTCCGTTTCAAAGCCACAGGCAGTCCCAATTACGAAGACCGCCACAGCGAGGAATATATCATAAAAGTGGAAGCGGGAATTATTTACGTGGGGGTAAAGGAAGAGACCGTTTATTACGGCGACGTGATAGACCTGACCCTCGTTTACAGCACCGACGCCGCTCAAAATGAAATAATAGACCCCGATAGCGTGGCAGGTTTTGTGCCGTCGAGGTACGAAGTGGAACAAAAAGGCGAACTTAAAGCCGGAAGTTACGACGTCAGTTTTTACGGAGGAGACAGCGACGGATACATTTTCCGTTCTTCCGACAACTACTCAATAACAGTCTCCCCGCGTCCCGTGGAAATCCGTACCAATATAGAAATAGGCGAGGACGCCAACGGCAAGCTCTACGGCGAGGCGGATTCCGTTATCAGATATAAAATCTACGACGTGCCGACCGCTTTGGTCACGGACACCTTGCCCAACGGAGAAAAAATTACCCTTTCGGGTGCTCTCGGCAGGGAAACGGGAGAGGACGCAGGCAGTTACGCCATCCGGGAAGGTACGTTGACGAGTGAAAACAATCCGAATTACGTAGTTAAGTTTTCCGAAAGATATATTTCGGAATACGTCATCGCCAAACGGGATATAGAATTCTTGGTAGAAGAGGTGACTAAATCCTACGGGCAACCCGATCCAGAAATCACTTTCCGACCCACGGAAGGATATGCATATATGTTCGGCGACGGAGCGGAGGACGTTACCGTTTCGGTTACCCGTCAGCCCGGAGAAAACGTGGGAGAATACTCTTACACCCTGTCGGGTTACGACGGAGGGAACAATTACCGTATAGTTTCGGTGGATTATACTTCCTCGAAATTCCGTATCGAAAAGGCTACGCCCACGGTATCTTTCGTGACGAGAGAACAATTGAGTTACGGCAGTCCGTTGTCGTCGTTGGTTTTGAGCGGCAGCGCCATCGACGCTTACGGGAAACCCGTTGAAGGCTCTTTTGCCTGGATATTCCCCGATACGGTTTGCGGAGTGGGAGAAAATACCGTTGCGGCGATTTTCACCCCCGTTACTTCGAACTATTCCGCCGTCAGGAACGATAACGTATCGATAAACGTGTTGCCGAGGAAAGCCGAAGTGGTGTTCGAAGGCTCGACCGAGTACGTTTACAACGGCGAGGTGCAGGGCAGGTTTACCGCTTCGCTGTCCAATGCGGTGGGGGAGGATAAGGTGCAGCTTATAGCACAGGAAGTTACTTCCGTCGATGCGGGCAAATATTATTACACCGTAAAACTTGCCGAGGACGAGACCCGCTATACCCTGGAGGGCGGAGCTAAAGTCGAATACGTCATTTATCCGGCGGTGCTTACCGTTTCGGTCAAATCTGCTACCTTTACCGAGGGTGACCGAATAAAGACCGAAATTCTTTACGAAGGTTTCGTCGCCGGAGAAAACGAAAGCGTGCTGGACACCGAACCCACCGTGGACAGCGTGCCTTCCGTAGGCGGAATCTACTTTGTGACACCGAAGGGAGGAGCGGACGGCAACTATACCTTCATTTACGTTGCCGGGACGGTGACCGTGAACAAGACCGCCCTGTCCGACTCGGGCGTCAGACTGGAGGGTACCTTCGGCGCAACTTCCTCTTTGTCGGTCAACGTAGCCGAAGCGGTAGGGCTCAGTTTATATCAGGAACAGCTGGATAAGGCGCTTAACTACAACGTATTCCTGCCCAACAGTCGGTATCTGGTAAGTTATTACGAATTGCGTTATACCGAAATTTCCGACGGGGAAATAGTTTATACCGTGGAGCTGCCGATAGAAAGCGGAGACAAAATATATCTGATAGGAACGGACGGATCGGTAAAGGAACTTTCCGATTACAAAACGGAAGCCGGACTCAAAGCCGCATCCGAAGAAGGGGAAAGCTCCACCCTCGTCACCGTGACCTTCACCGCCGAACCGATCCACGGCATAGCGGTTTACAGATCCAAAGCCACGACCGAACTCGTTATGGATTATATTCCCTTAGGGGCGACGGTGATAGGCATAGTGGTTGTGGTGGGCGTTGTTGCCGTTATCGTAGCCGTAAGACGTAAGAAAAGAGAAAAAGAAAGGAATTACGTCAAAAAATTCAGAGATTAAAGGGATTTTTCCTCCAACAGAGCCGCCATAGGGCGGCTCTTTTCCATAAAAAAGAGTTTTTCCAATTCCCGACCCTCCAGCGTTTTGAGGATATTCATATTGCCGTCCACGATACGGACGACGTAAACGCCTTCGGAAGTCAGATTCCGGGTGAGCGAGCCGACTGAGGCGGAGGAATGAACGTAGAGTTCGGTTTTTTTGAGAGGACGGGAAAGGTCCTGTACGCAAAAGAATTCCTTACAGAACAAGACGTATTTTTCCTTTTCCGCTTCCACGCTTGCGCCGAGAAACAGCATTACCGAAACCAAAGCGAAGCTGTAAACGAGCTCGAAGAAAGCGCTTACGACGAACAAAACGGCGCAGAGAAAGGAGGCGCCGTAACCTGCCGCAATAAGAATACGCAGGCATCGTTTTTTATTTTTTACGGCGGAGAGGAGTATCCGGCTTCCGTCGAGAGGGTAAAGGGGAAGGAGGTTGAATATCCCCAACGCCAGATTCACTTTGAAAAAGCCCAGCGTGAAGGAGTAGCTTTCGGGAAAGGTCCACCAGAGTGCGACAACGCTTAGAGCCGCCAGGAAATTTATCATAGGACCGGAGGCATAGACGGCGAAGGCGTCTTCGTCGGACAGACCGCTGTCGGCGTTCAGGACGGCTCCGTAAGGCATAAGGGTGAGGGAATTTATTCGGTAGCCTCTTTTTTTTGCCGAAACCGAGTGGGCGTATTCGTGAATGAAAACGCAGACAAGTGTGTGGAGAAAAATCAGAAGTTTTCCCCGTAACAGCAGAAATATCCCCAATATTATAAAAAAAGGATGAAGACGTATTTTTTTCATATCCATATAAAATGTATTGAACGGAGAAGGAAAAATTCGCAAAAAAAATAGAGGCAATGAGCCTCTAAGGGAACATCCGATAAAAATATCAGTATTTTTTAACGGGATTATAGATGGTCACGCCATTGTCGATGAAGTATTTCTGATGGTAGAAGGAACACGACAAAGTCAGACACAGCGAACAGTAAAGCACCATGTAGGTGGGGATCATCAGTATAGGCACCAGCCCGAACGTCGGCAGGAAAGTGGTCAGCACTACCGAGGCAACGGTAACCAGTATTACGAATACGCAGATAAAATTCTTACGGAAGTTGCGGAATACGGGTTTGAAAGAATGTTGCAGGGCACGGAAAATATTTTTGGAGCCTGAGATACAGATTTCCGGGAGCCATTGACTTAATAAGGTTATACGCAGGGCGTAGACGGTCAGGGCTACGAGGAAAGCAATGGGCAGGGAGAGTATCCCTATCAGTTTTGTCAAGCCGATAAAGACGTAGGTTATCGCCGCAAATATCAATAAATCGATTATTCCGGTAACTATTGCGACGAGCAGGCAGAAAAGCAGATTTTCCTTTACCGTGCTGATGGTGGCGTTCAGGAACCCCATATCGAAGCCCGTTGTCATTTTACTGTGCAAAATCTTCGTAACCGGCAACAGAGGCAGACTTACGAAGAACTTGAATCCCGTAATCAGCAACCAGATATAAAGCAATCGGGTGATGACGAGGGCGGGGTTGTTGGCAAGGAAGTCCGCAAAGTAGTCGAAGATCAGTTGCAACGACAGAATGGGGTGTTTGAAGAAGTAATCCCCGTCGATGGGAATTTCATCCTGCAATTCTTCGAAAAAGTTATCGAGGACGGGATTGAGTATCCCGATAAGGATGGACGCCGCTATCAGAAACAATATGAAGATGAACAGCAAAAGTTTCGCTACCAGTTTGAAGTTGCAGAGCAAAATCGAAAACGAATGATAAATCGGCATACTACCTCCCGAAATAACCGTTTGCCAGGTCTTCTCTGGTGATACATTCCGTTTCGCAATAGGAAATGATGGCAAAAGTAAGGGTGACCACGGCAAAATAAGTATATGCAAGAGCGTTTATTATCCATTCGACGTACCACAAGCTTCGGGTAAAATGCGCTGCAAAGGCGACGAGATACAGGATACCGAGATGAAGCAGGTTGGTCAGGAAAAAGTAACGCTGATAGGTTCGGGATTTATAGAAAGCCATACCCAGGGCTTTGAAAGCGAAGAGTCCGTTGAAGGACATTATCGGCAGCCACAGCATCAGGGAGGAAATGAGATAAATTACTGCGGCGGAAAGCCCCAGAAAGGTGACGAGAGAAAGGACGAGTCCGAAGACTTTATTGGCGAGACGCATCCACATATAGAGGAAAAGAGTATAGACCGTGTGCGTCACGAGAATAAGAACAAACAGGCTTATCGTTATCGAGAGCGCAGGAAAAAAGCCCTCGTTGACCGAATATAATAATTTGGGGAAACCGAATTCTCCCACACGGACGTGACGGGTGATGACGGTGGAAACGCAAGCCACGGCGAATACCGTTATGACGGTGCCCACCGTCGACAGCGACATAGACGGCGCCGAATGGTCGAAATCCAACCACAGACGTCCCCAGGAATAATACGAGGTGCGGAGATAATCGAAAAAGAAAGTGAAATGTTTGCTCAACGGGAAAAAGTAGGCAAATATCGCGCAAGACGGAAACATAAGCAAAAAGAAAATAAAAAATCTTTTGCCTTTACCGTATTTGAATAGATATGCCAGGGTCTGATTGAGATATTTCATAAAATTATTATATCAAAACCTTGTAAGATATGCAACCGAAAATGTGTAAATCGGAAACGGGAGGTGAGCGGTTTGCGTCAAAATGTTACAATTGAAGAAAATAAGTCGTAAAATAGGTTAAAACTCGACAAAAAACGATATTTTGAGCCAAAATACGGCTTGAAAGGGAAGAAAGACGTATGATATGATAGTGACGAAATTTGACAAAAAAACCTAATTTCGGCTAAATTACTACATTAAACTACAACGGAGGCGTAATGATAAACAAAGTGGTAATGACTAAGGGGGCGGTATTCGATTACGAGGAGATCGTCTGCCTGATACCTGCCGACAGGCAGAAAATCAAATCGGCGGCGGAAAAATCCGTAAAAGAGGAAAACGCCGCATTTTTAAGGACGGTTTATGCCGATCCCGACAGCCAAAAGGAGCTTATATTATTTCTGAGAAGGGGGTACGATTTCGGACCGATGAGAATGTGGATATTGGAAGGCATCTGCGAAAAATGCGATTATTCCCCGGAAATGGAAGAAAACGGAATTATAAAAGAATGGTTGGAGGTAGTTATAGAGTGACGTATAGGGAAGAGGACGTTAAAGAATTGCTTATAAATTTGAAAGACCGCAAAAAGGAAGCCTCGGCGCTGAACAAGCCGGACGAGG
>CASDZI010000020.1 GCA_949285605.1 uncultured Christensenella sp. | reverse complement strand
TTATATCAAAATAAAATTTTTAATTCAAGACAAATTTAAGAATAAAAAAATATTAATGCGAATATATATTCCATATGACGACAGTAATAAGCGGTTTTTTAAGCGGTATAGGAGTTTTTATATTTGCAATATATCTTTTGAACAATTCGTTATCCGAAACAGAATTCAGATTTTCCGAGAAAACCGAAAAAAGGATTAACAACCGCATTTTCGCATTCTCGGCAGGAATCGTTAGCAGTATGGCAACTCAAAGTTCCTCTGCGATTAATTCTATAGCCGTACAATTGTCCGACAAAAAAATAATCAGAGACGATGCGGCATATTTTGTAGTTATGGGTACCAATATAGGCACTACTGCTACAGCCTATATCGCCATACTTAGCACTTTGAAAATCTCCGAGTTGTTTGTTTCGCTGATATTCCTGAGCAGCATAAGTTTAATGGCGATAAAAAACAAAAAAATAAAATTGCCTGCTCTTTGGATAAGCGTTTTTTCTTTGATTTTCGTGGGTCTGAAAATCATATCTCAGAGCATTCCGGCATTGATGAACTTTATCGATTATCGTCTTTTTATAGATAAAAGTCCTCTATTCCTGTTGATAATAAGTACTTTGATTACCGCTATATGTCAAAGTTCATCACTTGTTTCCGTTGTCGTGGTTACCCTTTCGGGTTTGGGAGCAGTAACGATAGACGGTGCAATATTTATGATAATCGGGGCTAATGTCGGTACTTGTTCGACTGCGATGCTTGCGGCTATAGGAAAAAGCAAAGAAGGCGTAAACGTAGCGTTATTCAATCTTATATTCAATATCCTCGGTCTAATTGTACACGTCTTTGCTTATTATACGGGACTTCTTAACTGGTTTATAAATCTTAATGTTGCACCGGATACAAAAATAGCACTGTATCATACGTTTTTCAACGTATCATCAGTGCTATTCACGGTTCCGTTTGTCAAGGAAATAGGCTCCTTGCTGAATATAAAAAAGACCGGAAGAATTACTACCTGACGATAATATCCTCTCTTGCCGGTCCTACGCCTATATATCCGACTTTTACGCCGACGTAATTTTCTATCAGTGAAATATAATCCTTAACGGCCTCGGGCAGATCGTCGTAGTTGCGGATTTTTGAAGTATCGGTCTTCCAACCTTTCATGGTACGATAAACGGGTTCGACTTTATAAAGGTCTCTGGACGTCGGCATATAGTCAATTTCCTTCCCGTTAAGCTTGTAGCCTACGCAAACTTTGATCTCATCATAGGTGTCGAGCTTATCGATCTTGCAGACGGCTATTTTGGTAAAACCGTTAATGGTCGCCGCAAATTTGATTATGGGCAGATCCAACCAACCTAAACGTCTTGCACGTCCCGTTCTTGCACCGAACTCGTCATCTACGTTTTTGCCGTCTCCGCGGAAACCGTCGGCTTCCGCTCCTTCCATTTCGGTCGGGAAAGGTCCGTCGCCCACAGCGGAGGTAAAGGCTTTCATAACCCCTACGATTTCGTCTATTTTGCTTATCGGAAAACCGCTGCTGACCGCCGCATACGCCGCTACGGGATTGGAGGAAGTGACATAGGGATAAATCCCGAGATCTATATCTTTCATCGCCCCCAACTGCCCTTCGAAAAGTATGTGTTCTCCGGCGTTTATGGCATTATTTACAAAAGATACCGGCTCAACTATTCTGTCAGAAAGTTTTTCCGCCCACGAAACGCATTTGGCATAAATTTCTTCTTCGGTAAAAGTTCTGCCGCCCTTGGCTTTAAGCTCGGCGTTGATGCCGCCCATTATTTTTGCGATCCTGGTCCTGCAGTATTCCAGATCCAATAAATCTTCGAACCTGAGGGCGGTCCTGCGGCTTCTGTCGGCGTAAGCATAACCTATTCCTCTCTTTGTCGTTCCTATTGAAATACCTGTTTTTTCTCCCAAAGAATCGAGTTCTATGTGATAAGGCATTAAAATTATCGCCCTGGAAGATATATACATATTTCCGGTATCCACGTTTTGAGCGGCGATTTCCGAAAGTTCTTTCAAAAGTTCGTCGGGATTGATAACCATTCCGGTATTTGCGAGGGCTTTACAACCGTCTTTGAAAATACCGCACGGAACGAGGTGGAGTTTGAATACGCCTTTCTCGTTGACTACGGTATGGCCTGCATTGTCTCCGCCTTGAAAGCGTACTACCATATCCATTTCAGACGCAAGATAATCGACTATTTTACCTTTTCCTTCGTCTCCGAATTGTGCACCGACCAATACAGTTACACTCATTTTTACCTCCGTACCTTTCTTTTATTTGGATAATAATTTTTTTATTCTGTTCATTGCTTCCGCCGTTTTCTCAGGCGTATTGAAAGCAGTCAGGCGGAAATATCCTTCCCCGAACTTCCCGAAACCGCTTCCGGGTGTTCCTACTACCTGAACTTCGTTCAGAAGATAGTCGAAAAATTCCCAGGAAGTCATACCCGAATGACACTTCATCCATATATAAGGAGAGTTAATGCCTCCCGTGAACCAAATTCCGCATTCCGTAAGGGTATCAGCGATGATCTTAGCGTTATTTTTGTAAATAGCTATGACCTCTCTGGTCTTTTTTAATCCGTCTTCCTCGAAAACGCCCTCAGCGCCTCTCTGAATAACGTAACTTACGCCGTTAAATTTAGTAGTCTGACGTCTTAGCCACATTTTATTGAGACTCATACCTTCTCTTTCGAGAGCAAAAGGAACGACGGTATATCCGCATCTCGTACCGGTAAATCCGGCTGTTTTGGAAAGTGAGCAGAACTCTATTGCGCACTTTTTTGCGCCTTCGATTTCAAAAATACTCCTCGGCAGATCTTCACTTACAAAACTTTCGTATGCGGCGTCGTAGAGAATTATGGCGTTTCTTGATAAAGCAAAATCCACCCAGATCTTCAATTGCTCTCTGCTGTATGCCGCCCCGGTGGGATTGTTGGGGGAACAGAGATAGAAAATATCTCCTTCGCTGTTTTTATCGGGCATCGGAAGAAAACGGTTGCTTTCGTTTCCTTCGAAGAAAACGATTTTTCTTCCGCACATTACGTTGGTATCCTCATATACCGGATATACCGGATCGGGCATTCCCACCACGTTGTCGTTGGCAAACAGATCGGTTATGTTGGCAATATCGCTTTTTGCACCGTCGGAAATAAATATTTCGTTAGCATCGAGTTCGACCCCGATTTCTTTTTTATAATAGGCGGCTATTTTTTCCTTAAGAAAAACGTATCCCTGTTCGGGTCCGTATCCTCTGAAAGTTTCCTTAACGCCCATTTCCTTTGCGGCGAAAACAAGTTTATCCACGACAGGTTTAACTAAAGGCTGCGTAACGTCTCCTATACCCATTCTGATAACGTCGGCTTGAGGGTGAGCCTCTATATAAGCGTTTACTCTTTTCGCAATATCCGAAAAAAGATAACTTTCCTTAATGTTAGCGTAATTTTTGTTTATTTTTACCATAAGTAAACTCCCGTTTATTATATTTCTCCTTCAAAATTTTTTTCCGTAACGCCGTCGGTTATTATTTCGCCGTCGGTATCGAACCGACATTCCAGATCGCCGCCCGGCAACCTTATTACCGCACGATTCCCAACCAGTCCGAGAAGGTTTGCGGTAAAAAATACCGCCGCCGCTCCCGTCCCGCAGGCCTGCGTTTCGCCGGAGCCTCTTTCGTAAACCCTTACCGTCAGCAATGCCCCGTTCCCTTTTAAGACAAACTCCACGTTGGTCCTGTCTGGAAACAAATCGGTGTTTTCGCTGATGCTCTGCCCGACTCTCATAATATCGTCGTCGTAACCGTCCACGAAAATCACGCAATGCGGATTGCCTACCGAAACGCAAAACGCTTTATACTGCTTCCCGAACGATACTATTTCTCTTTCAAAAACTCCGTCTCCGTGCCCTTTGGCGGCTTTACCGAGCCATGCTTGCGCACATCTTACCGAGCCATCTATAACTCTTAAACGAAGTTTTTTTATCCCGCTTAAGGTCTCAACGGTCAAAGACGTTTTACCGGTCAAACCTTTTTCGTAAACGTATTTTCCCAAACACCTCAATGCGTTTCCGCACATCTTCCCTTCGCTTCCGTCGGAATTGAAAATCCTCATGGAAAAATCTGCGTTTTTTGCTTTCTTTATCAACACTATTCCGTCTCCGCCTACGCCTTTATGTCTGTCGGATAACCTTATCGCCGCATAATGCGGATCATCTATCCGTTCTGCGTCGGCGTTGATAAAGATATAATCGTTCCCCAGACCGTTCATTTTTGTAAATTTCATATACACCTCTTTACAAAAATATATATCGGTCGGAAATCAATTATTCTTTAACTTTTACGGTCTGTAAACCACCCTCCCGCAATGAGGACATTCCGCTACGTCCCCTGATTGAAGAAGTTTTTTCGCAACTTCTACGGTGATATCCATACCGCAGGCGCCGCAATTGATGACGTTGCCGGCAGGTTGATACGGTATAAATGCCGGCATACGCTTGGCTTTACGCAATTCCTCGTATTTTTTTATCAATTTTTCTTCAATTAACGGTTTTATCTCTTTTAATTGTTTTAACAAAGGCTTTATGGTCTCTTTGATTTTCTCTTCTTTAACCTTCAGTGAAGCAGCCGCTGTTTGGAATTCCTTATTAAATGCGTTCATTTCCTCGTTAAGCGTTTTGTTGGAGAAATTGATATCGTTTATTTTTTTGATCAAAGCATTGATCTCTTTGCTCAATGCGGAAATTTCTTCTTCGTAAGAGGCAAAATCTTTTTCAAAGGAAGAAAGGGTAGCTTCGTCGGTTATTTCTTCGGCTGAAAACTTATTTACCTTATTTTCGGACAATTCAGAAAGTTTGGCTTCCAGCTTGGAGAACTGATTTATTGCCGCATCCAATTCGCTTCCGAGAGCGACCAGGGCCTTCTTTCTTTCTTCGAAAGCCTTTTTACAACGGTTGGCGACTTCGAGTTCTTTGCTTTGGGCGTACTCTTTTTCGCATTTATAAACCTTGATATCAATCTTTTGATAATCGAGTATAGCTTTTAAGTCCATATTTCACCTCTTTTATTATAGGGATCGCCTATAGCTTCTGCGCAATAAACCTTAATTTGCGGGAGCTTCTTTTCAAACAGATCTTTAATAAGATCCATAAAAAGTTTCTCGCTGGTATAATGCCCGACTTGTATTATAGCATAATCGGAATCTTTTGCCAACCTTGCGACGGAATGTTTTACTTCTGCCGTAACAAAAACGTCGTTTCCTGCCGCCATGGTTTCCAGAAGTGCGTCTTCTCTTCCTCCGCCGCCGTTAATAACGGCTACTTTGCGAATGATTTTATCGGGATCTCCTACAGTGGAAACATTATCGTCGTGGAAGCAATCGGCGATCTTTTTAGCATATTCTTTCAAAGTATATTCTTTGTCGGTCTCACCCTGTCTTGCCGAAGAACAAGTATTTATAAAGGAGACGTTTTTGAGCCCCATTGCCTGTGCAACTACGTCGTTCAGTCCTCCCGCCGTATAGTCCACGTTGGTATGAGCCGAGTAAATGCAAACGTCGTTTTTGATCGCTTCTATAATTGCGGCGTTTAACGGAACAGACGGATTTATGCTTTTCAACGGTTTCCAAATGGAAGGATGGTGCTCTATTATCAAATTACATCCTTTCTTTATTGCCTCTTTGACCACCTCGCTGTTAGTGTCGACGGTGACGAGTATTGCCTTTAGAGGGTTTTCGCCGCACCCGGTTTTATATCCGCAATTGTCGAAATCTTCACTTAACTCGAGAGGCGCGAAATCCTCCAAAATTTTTATTGCGTCTGCGATCCGCACCATTTCAATATCTCCTTATATTCTTCCCGTAATTCTTTCTGCAACTTGTCGGGAGTTATGTTGCGAGTTTGCAAAATAAACTCTATTTTTTGCTTTCTGTCCTTTATCCTGGTGAAAAACGCATCGTTCGGAGGATAGTTCCGTCCCAAAATTATTTCCGAATCGCTGTAATCGTTTTTACCGGCTTCACAAACAATCAAGGTATAGAACTTGCCGTCTTCTATCACATAATCCTTAAGTACTCGCAATCCTTTTGTTCTCATAAAAAGTCGCACCGCATGAGCGTCCTGGTGCGGCATCAATATGTATCTGGACGGCAACAACCTTTCGGAAAGTATTTTTACTATTTCGTTTCCACCCATTCCGGCAATAACTGTTACGTCGGGATTTTCACGGAGAGGGAGAAGCCCGTCTCCGCAAATAAATTCGATTTTTTCCGTCAAACCCAAATTATCCGCTTCCGCTCTGGCCTTTGCAAGGCTGTTGGCACTGATATCCACCGCTATAACTTTTTCGCAAAGCCCTTTCCGTAAAGCGTAAATAACCAATTTACCGTGGTCTGTACCTATATCGGCAAAAGAATGTACCCGTCCTATTTCCTCAGCAACGCACTGAAGTCTTTTACTGAGAAAAGCCATTATTTATCGAGAAAATCTCTAAGCTTTTTAACTTTATTCGGATGCTTGAGTCTCCTTAAAGCCTTCGCTTCGATCTGACGTATTCTTTCTCTGGTTACGTTAAAGACCTTCCCCACTTCTTCCAAAGTTCTCGGTCGGTTGTCTTTCAACCCGTACCTGAGCATAAGCACCATAGCTTCTCTGGGCGCAAGAGTACTGAGAATCTCCTTGACCTGCTCTTTCAACATTTTGCTTTCGGCTATGTCTATCTGAGAAGCGGTATTCTTATCTTCTATGAAATCTCCCAAGTGGCTGTCCTCTTCTTCGCCTATCGGCGCTTCCAAAGATACTGGATCCTGTGCGATTTTCTGAATTTCCACCACTCTGCTTTCCGAAATGCCCATAGCTTCCGCTATTTCGGACTGCGTAGGCTCTCTGCCGAGTTTCTGTAAAAGCGTACGGCTGGTTTTCGTAAGTTTGTTTATCGTCTCCACCATATGAACGGGGATACGAATGGTTCTCGCCTGATCGGCAAGCGATCTGGTTATCGCCTGTCTTATCCACCAGGTTGCGTAAGTGGAAAACTTAAATCCTTTCGTGTAATCGAATTTATCCACCGCCTTCATCAATCCCAAATTACCTTCCTGAATGAGATCCAGAAATTGCATTCCTCTTCCGACATAGCGTTTTGCTATACTGACCACCAGTCTTAAGTTGGCATTGATGAGTTGCTTTTTTGCTTCGGCGTCGCCTTCGATCATCTTCTTAGCGAGTTCTTGTTCCTCTGCCGCACTGAGAAGCGGAACTTTTCCTATATCTTTCAGATACATTTTGACCGAGTCGTCTATATTGACCTCGTTCATTATCTTCTGAAGCATCTGATCGTTTATTTTTTCCTCATCCGAAGAAATGACCTTAATCCCGTTTTCTTCGAGAGTGCTGTAAACGGACTCCATTTCGCTGGCGTCCAAACTCAATCTGTCCATTCTGTTAAGAAGTTCATCTTCGTTAATGGACTTCTTCTCCTTAAAAGTTTCTATTATCTTCTCGATGACTTGCTTCTTACGTTCTTCTCTGTCAGACATTATTAATCTCCTTCACTGCTTATTTAGGTTGTGCCTTGGTCAGGTTTTTAATTTGTATTCTAATTTTTTCTTTTGCTTCGACGTCGGTCTCATTATTAAATTCCGCAGTCAGCCGCCGCAATTCCTTACCGATGTAATCCTGTTTCAATATACTCATACATTGTAAATAATAGGATTTTTGGTCGGCAGCGTCGATTTTATCCGCTTCGTCAGCAAGGACCGCCGCTAACGGGTCGTCTCCCAGTATATCGAATACGTCGGAAACTTTCGGAAGCGCTCCGCCGAGCAATCCTTTCATAAATTTGTCGAACACTTCGATATACTTTTTTTCCGTAAGGTATTTCCTTATTTCCGGTAAATCGTCGGCGGAAATATAATTTTTTCCGTAAATAAACGAACTCATTACAAAAGCCTCGGCTTTAGATACGGCGTTATTTCCCGAAATCTTGACGGGCTTGGGCTTCTCCGCATTTTCCGACGGTCTGTCCTCTATAAGCGTCTCCGCCTTTACTCCGCTTTTCGACTCAACCACCTCGGCATAGATCTGTTTCTCCACTTCGTCGAGGGAATTCAATATGTTCTTTGCGTCTTTTGCGTATTTTATTTTCTCGTCGGATTTTTTTAGATTATATTTTTCCTCCACTTTCATCAGTTTGTAATCGATAAGAGGCATCGCTTTATCCAACAAAACCTCGTAGCCCGCCTTGCCGTATTTCCTGACGTAATCGTCGGGATCCATATTGTCGGTCAAACAAACCACCTTTACGTCGAGACCTTCGTTTTTAAGAAGATCGAGACCTCGCAGCGTAGCCTGCTGTCCTGCGGAATCCCCGTCGAACGATACATATACCAGATCGGCGTATCTTTTAATCTCCCGACATTGCTCCACAGTCAGCGAAGTCCCCATCGAAGCTACGACGTTTTGTATCCCCGCCTGATAAAGGCTTACAACGTCCATATGTCCTTCGACAAGTATCATGCTTCTGACGCCTGAAGGCTGTCGGATCTTTTTGAAAAGATTGATGCCGAACAGATTTTTTCTTTTATTGAAAACCAACGTGGTCTGTGTATTCTTGTATTTGGCAAAGTCCGGATTGGAGACCAGAACTCTTCCGGTAAACCCGAGTACCTTCCCGTTGCCGCCGATAATGGGAATGATCAGCCTGTTCCCGAAAAAGTCCGATAGCTTCCCTGCGGAATTCACGCTTGCCACGCCGGCATCTATGAGACTTTGTTTCGCATAACCTTTTTTTAACAGATATTCCGGCAAAGATTCGAAGTCCGAAGAACAACCTATCCCGAAAGTATTTATGACGTCGGAAGTTAATCCTCTTTTAGCTATATACTCTCTCGCCAAAGCTCCGTTTTCGGAAAATAGGTTCCTATAATAGAACTTTGCGGCTTCCTTATTTATATTATAGATCTTTTCCGCAAGTTCGCTTTTGGCTTTGGCCTCCGGATCGTCGGTAAATTCCGGGATCTCCAACCCTGCTTTTTTTGCCAGCTTTTCTACCGCTTCGGCAAAGGAAATATTTTCGTAATCCATCAAGAAATTAAAAATATTCCCGTGCTTTCCGCAGCCGTAGCAACGGTAAAACTGGTGGTCGGACCTGATCTGGAAAGAAGGGGTCTTTTCTTTATGAAAAGGACAACACGCCCAATAATCCCGTCCTTTTCTCTGTACGGTCACATAGGAAGAAATCAAATCCACTATATCTGTTTTGCTTTTGATTTTCTCTAAAAAAGCGTCTGAAAAACGCCTCATCTACCACCTCACAATATAACATTCGACAAAAAATGACATTATTCCTTATAATGTGCAATTTTATCTGAAAAAGTCTGTCAGGTACGATAAGGCGCGGATAGAAAGAGCGATTTTTGTGCTTTTACGCAGTAAAGTTTCAGGAAATTTTCTTTTTCAATTTTGCATATATCTCACTCAATTCCAGCATATATCTTACTTTGGCGTAATCGTCGAGAGCATTAAATTCGTTTTCGTCCACAATAAGTTTGCTCAACGGGTCGTAAACGAAATCGTCGCTGGCAAGTATCTCGTTCACCTTTGCCTGCATATCTTCGAGTTGCACCTTGGTAACTTTCTTGTTGTTGATAAAATAGACGTCGTACCTTTCCTTTGCGTATTCATCGTAGGAATTGTTCATCAATCTTTTCCTTGCCTGCAAAATGTAAAGTTGCGCTTCAGTCGAATATTTCGTCATAATTCCTTTTGCTCCTTAGTTTTTTCTACATTTTAGCACCGTCAAAACCACATTTGGGAAAAATTGCAAAAATAGTGATAATTAAACGAATTTCGACAAAAATTTTTTATGAATGCGGAATTGCGTTGAAATAATTGACATTCGGCGGATAATAATGTAATATACAACTAACCGATTCTTTTACAAAGGGGGTGAACTCAATGGCAACCGTTTACGTTAAAGAAAACGAATCCGTGGACAGCGCTTTCCGTCGTTGGAAAAGAAAATGCTCCACTGACGGCATTATCGGCGATCTCAAACGCCATGAGGTTTACGAAAAACCCAGCGTAAGAAGAAAGAAGAAAGCCGAAAACGCCAGGAAAAGAAAATTCTGAAATTAAAAAACACACTTGTTCTCAAGTGTGTTTTTTAATTACCTCTTAACTTTTAGCCCATGCGTTCGGCGAGCTTTTCCCCTCCGAGAATATGTATATGGATATGATTGACGCTTTGACATCCGTCCTCTCCCTTGTTGGTTATCAGTCTGTAACCGTTGGATAAACCGAGTTCGTCCGTCAAGTCGGAAAACGCCGAAAAACATCTTTTCAGAAGATCGGGGTCCTTTGCCGCAAGTTCGCCTATGTTGGCGTAATGCGCTTTAGGCAAAATCAAAAGATGAATCTTCGCCTGGGGATTTAGATCTTTTATTATTATCATATCCTCGTTTTCAAATACCTTGGTCGACGGTATTTCCCCTGCTATAATTTTGCAAAAAACACAATCTTTCATTACTTAAACTCCTCCTTCAATCCGTCTTTATATAATTCCGTAGGAACGCATCGATTTATTTCGCCCTCCCTCGGAGTATAAATTTTAACATAATTTCTCGAATATCCGACATAATAATCCCCCGATTTTTCTTCGGTAAGTACTTCGTGGGCAAAACCGATATTTTTTTTCAGGAACACGGTATGCAAAACTTTTTTTAGTTCGAGCAGTTCGTTCTTGCGAGCCTTGACTATATCTGTCGGAATAAGCGGAAGTAACGCGGCTTTAGTACCTTCTCTCGGAGAAAACGGAAAAACGTGTATATCCGAAAATCCCACTCTCTTTATAAATTCGACGTTCCGTATATGGTTTTCCTTGCTTTCGGTCGGATACCCCGTGATTACGTCGGTAGCGACGCAGGCGTTTTCGTCGTAAGAACGTATAAGTCCGACTTTCTTTTCATAATCGGCAGAGGAATATTTCCTGTTCATCGCTTTCAAAACTTCATCGTCCCCGTTCTGCAAGGAAAGATGAAAATGCGGACAAAATTTTTTCAAAGAAAACAGAGCGTCGAGCAATTCCTCGGTGATTCCTTCGGCGTAAAAAGAACCTATTCTTATCCGACAATCCACATTCTGCAACCTTCTGATTAGCTGACTCAGATCGGTGCCGGTATCTTTGCCGTAACTCATTATATTTATTCCCGTGAGCACGATTTCTTTGGAGTTAACCGAAAGACTTTCGATTTCTCTCACTATTTCGTCGGCGTTTCTCGAACGACTTCTCCCTCTGAGATACGGAATGACGCAATAGGAACAAAAACTGTCGCATCCGTCTTGTATCTTAACGAAAGCTCTCGTTCTGTCTGCTCGGGTAAGAAAACTGCTTTCGCACTTATCAGGTATGGGTTTAACTTCGCAGCAAAAGCCTTCGTCGTCGATTTTGTCGAGTAGCGCCGATTTGTCGGTTACGCCGCTAACGTAAACTACGTTGCTTTTGCGGAAATTTTCGGAATTCTTTTGCGAAGCGCAACCGCAAACGAAAATCTTCGCATCGAGATTTAACGCTCTGCAACGAGCTATCGCCTGTCTGGATTTTCTTTCTGCCTCGGCAGTTACGGCACAAGTGTTCAAAACATATATATCGGCACGGCAAAGCTCGTCGGAAACTTCGTATCCTTTATCCCTGAGACCTTCTTTCAGAACGCTGCTTTCGTAATAATTTACCTTGCAACCTAAATTGAATACCACGGCTTTCATTACGCTTCGCCCAACTTTTCCAAAACGAGAGTAAGGGCTGAAACCACTGCGGTAGCCACCCTCAATATTCTTTTCCCGAGAGTATAAGTTTTTCCGCCTTTATCGAGGAAATAATTCTTTTCAGCCTCGGAAAATCCGCCTTCCGCTCCGATAAAAACATTAATTTCTTTTTCGTCGTTCCAATCAGCCGAAGATATTTTACTTTCTCTTTCGAATTCGTAAAACATAATCGCATGCCCTGACGAAGCGTCCTCCGCCGCCTGCTTGAAAGTTACGGGTTCGGCTATTTCCGCAAGACAACTTCTTCCGCATTGTTTACTGCTTTCAAAAACGATTTTTTTGAGTCGCAGAAGATTGACTTTATCGATATTCGTTCTTTCGGAAAAAAACGGTATTATTTTTTTTACGCCCAATTCCACGGCTTTCTGAACCACGGTATCAAGATCTTTTCCTACTCCTGCATATAAAACTACGGGGCGGACAGTTTCCGAGTCGTTCAGAATGCGTTCGGTAATTTCGGCATATAATGCGTCTGAAGTAATATCGCTTACTTTAGCATAATAATCGTACCCGTCGTTGCCGCTTAATATAAGGAAATAACCGATCTTATGTCGGGTCACTTTCACCGCATGAACAAATTCTTCTCCTCGTAAAACCGCTTTACGGTTGGGATAATCGATCTCTTCGCTGAAAAATCTTTTTAAGTCCATAAAAATTCCAAACCGTCCCATTCTCCGAGAGAAAGTTCTTTTTTTAAACCGAAGCCTGCCGATACGAAAGCGTCGATAACTTCTCTTTTCCTTTCGTGAATTATCCCCGAGCAAATAAGCGTGCCGTTCGCATTCATATGCTCCGACAACCCTTTACTCAGTCTTATCAAAATCCCTGCGGTTAAATTAGCGAGAACCACGTCGGCTTTCCTGGCTCCTACCAACAAATCGGCAAGTTCTATTTCCGCTTCGGCGAGTACTCCGTTTAGTTCGGCGTTTTCTTTCGCCGCTTTCACCGCCACGCTGTCTATATCGCACATATAACAAGCTTTAGCGCCGCTCTTTATAGCCGCAATACCCAGTATACCGCTACCGGTCCCTACGTCGATGACTGTTTTATCGGTAAAATCGGTTTCACTCATCAACATAAGACACATTTTCGTTGACTCGTGTTCTCCCGTGCCGAAAGCCATTCCGGGATCCATTAAGACTTTAATTTTTTCCGCTGCGTCGTGATTGATCCACCTCGGAACTATAACGTAACGTCCCGCCTCTATGGGGCGATAATATTTTTTCCAGGTATCGACCCAGCTCTCATCGTCGATGACCGATGTGTTTATTTCGCCGAATTGTATTCCTTCGGAAATAAGATATTCCTTCAACTCTCCGATTTTGGAGTCTTTCTCGTCCAAACTGACAAATCCGCTGACTTTAGCGCTATTATCGCTTTTTAAGAGGTTTTCATCGACATAATCCCACATTTTGTTATTTGCTATAATATCGAGAACGTCTTTAACGTCGATAATTTTCACGCCGCCCGCACAACCTATCGAAAAAAAGGCATCGGCTATAAGCTCGGTGCCTTCCGAATCGGTATTGACTGTTATTTCACACCATTTCATTTGATATCTTTGACCAGTTTGTTGTATTTTTCGATTTTATCGTACTTCGCTTTAGCGAGTATTTCGTCCATATCCTTTAATGCGGATTTCTGTTTGGAAGTAAGTCCGGAAGGAATATCCACAACAAGTCTCACGAACAAATCGCCGTAAGCGTCCTTTCTGAGATGTTTTACTCCTTTCCCTTTTATGCGTTTCAGGGTACCGCTTTGGGTCCCTTCGGGTATCTGTAAATCCACTGTCTTGCCGTCCGGCGTCGGAACCTTAATAACGTCGCCCAAAATTGCCTGTGTAAGAGTTATGGGTATATCGAAGGTAATATTGACTCCGTCCCGTTGGAATAAAGGATGTTTCTGGACTTTAAGTACGAGAATAAGGTTGCCGTTGTTGCCCCTGCCGGGAGCTGCGCAACCTTCTCCTCTTATAGTGAGCATCTGACCGTTATCTACGCCTGCGGGAATATTTACCTTAATGCTACGCTGTTTCTTGACACGACCTTTTCCGCCGCAATCTTTGCATTTTTCGGTAATAATCTTTCCGCTGCCGCCGCATTCGTCGCACACTCTTTGCGATTGCATTACGCCGAAAGGCGTTCTCTGCTGTACGTTCAATACGCCGCTGCCGCCGCACTTAGTACATACTTTTATGGAAGAACTGTCTTTAGCCCCGCTACCGCCGCAAGTAGGACATTTTTCCACTCTCGTAAAAACTATCTCTTTATCTCTGACCCCGAAAACAGCCTCTTTGAAACTGAGATTCAATACGTATTCGATATCGTCTCCGTCTCTTTCCGCTCTCCTCGAAGCACGCCCGGAACTGCCGGTAAAGGCGGAGAAAATATTGTTGATAAAGTCATCGTACCCGCCTCCGCTCGCACCGCCGAAGGGATTGAATCCGAATCCGCCGTTTCCGCCCATTGCGGGGCCGTCTTCGCTTCCGAACTGATCGTAAGCCGCTTTCTTCTGCGGATCGGTAAGTACGTCGTATGCGTGCTGAACCTCTTTGAATTTCGCTTCGGCGTCCTTCTTCGTCTTTTCGTCCGCAGTTGCGTATACGTCGGGGTGATACTTTTTCGCCATACGGCGATATGCGGATTTTATCTCATCCGCATTCGCCTGTCTGGAAATTCCGAGTATCTCGTAATAATCTTTATTTGCCATAAAACCTTCTAACTATTATTTTATGTCGTCGGGGTTGATATTTATGGATGAACCGTCGTCTGTCGCCGTATTGTTCGCCCCGCCGTTCTCCGCCTGTGCCTGTTGATACAGTTTGGTGAAGATGTGATTGGTCTCTTTGCTGAGTTCTTCGGTCAACGCCTTGATATCTTCCACGCTCTGGGCTTTATCGAGTTTTTCCTTGGCGGTTTTGTTTGCGTCTTCCAAAGTGGCTTTGTCTTCATCGCTGAGTTTATCGCCGGATTCTCTCAAGGTCTTATCGATAGCCAGAATAAGCTGTTCGGCATTATTCCTCATATCGATCATTTCTTTACGCTTCTTATCTTCTTCGGCGTATTTTTCAGCCTCTTTGACCGCTTTGTCTATATCCTCTTCGGTAAGATTGGTGGAAGCGGTAATGGTGATGTTATTTGTCTTGCCGGTTCCTTTGTCAAGTGCGGTCACGCTCACGATACCGTTGGCGTCGATGTCAAAAGTAACTTCGATCTGCGGTACGCCTCTCATTGCGGGAGGTATCCCGGTAAGTTCGAAACGTCCGAGAGTCTTATTGTCGGCAGCCATGGCTCTTTCACCCTGCAACACATGAATATCCACGCTGGTCTGATTGTCGCTGGCGGTACTGAATATCTGACTCTTCTTGGTAGGAATGGTGGTATTTCTGTCTATAAGCTTGGTAAAGACGCCGCCCATGGTTTCGATACCGAGGCTCAACGGAGTAACGTCGAGAAGCAATACGTCTTTTACGTCGCCTGCCAGCACGCCGCCCTGAATAGCCGCACCGAGAGCCACGCATTCGTCGGGATTGATGCCCTTGTAGGGTTCCTTACCGGTTATCTTCTTGACTGCTTCGAATACAGCGGGAATACGGGTAGAACCGCCTACCAATACGACTTTGTCTATTTGAGACGCCTTCAACCCTGCATCGCGGAGAGCCTGTTCGGTAGGAGCTATCGTCTTATTGACGAGGTATGCCGTCATATCGTCGAATTTCGCCCTGGTAAGGTCCATATCGATATGCAAAGGCCCGTTCGCTCCCACGGTAATAAAGGGCAGATTGATATTGGCTTTCTGAACGCCGCTAAGCTCTATCTTAGCTCTTTCGGCAGATTCTTTTACCCTCTGCATAGCCATTTTGTCTTTGGATAAATCGATTCCTTCGGCTTTTTTGAATTCTTCGACTATCCATTTTATAATCTCGTTATCGAAATCGTCGCCGCCGAGACGAGTATCGCCGTTGGTGGCAAGGACCTGGAATACGCCGTCGTCCAGTTCCAGAATGGAAACGTCGAACGTGCCGCCGCCGAGGTCGTAGATCAGAATTTTCTGCGCTTTGTTTTCTTTGTCGAGACCGTAACTCAATGCTGCCGCCGTAGGTTCGTTGATGATACGCAGAACGTCGAGACCTGCTATTTTACCTGCGTCCTTGGTCGCCTGACGCTGACTGTCGGAAAAATATGCCGGAACGGTAATGACCGCCTGGGTAACTTTCTGTCCGAGATAAGCTTCGGCGTCGTTCTTGAGTTTGGTAAGAATCATTGCGGAAATTTCCTGCGGGGTATATTCCTTATCGTCGATTTTGACTTTGTGGGAAGTCCCCATTTCTCTCTTGATACTGGATATGGTTTTGTCGGCGTTGACTACTGCCTGACGTTTGGCTATCTGCCCTACGAGACGGGTTCCGTCTTTGGCAAATCCCACCACGGAAGGAGTGGTCCTGGCTCCTTCGGCATTGGGAATAACTACGGCTTCGCCGCCTTCCATAACTGCTACACAGGAATTGGTCGTTCCTAAATCGATACCTATTATTTTAGTCATAATTATTCATCTCCTTTTATATTATTGTGCCACTTTGACCATTGCAGGTCTCAGCACCTTGTTTTTTCTTATATAACCTTTTTGGAAAACTTCAACTATTACGTTTTCCTTTTCGCCGTCCTCGCACTTGGCGATGGCGTGATGGTATTCGGGATTGAACTCCGCTCCGAGCGCCTCGATTTCCTTGACCTCGTATTTTTCCAGAATACCGACTATTTGCTTGTAAATCAATTCCATACCCTGTCTTGCCGAATCCTCTACCGCACTCATTCCCCTTTCGAAATTATCTAGAACGGGAAGAAGTTTGGTTATAACGTCGTCGGTTGCGTCATTTCTGGCTACTTTTACCGCTTCGTTGTTTCTCTTGCGGTAATTGTCGAATTCCGCTTGTACCCTTTGCGCCAGATCTTTATACTCGTCGGCTTTTTTCATTGCCTGTTCGAGTTCGGCGTTCGGCGAGACTTCGGAAACGGGTTCAGCTTCCGATCCTTTTTCGATATCCTCTACGACATCTTCATTTAAGTTTTTTTCCGTCATCATTTCCTCCGTCGGTTATTTCTCCCAAAGCGTTACTGATGCATTTCAGAACGCTCAATACTTTGGAGTAATCCATTCTCTCCGGACCTATGACGCCTGCGTGTCCTATTTCCTTGCCGTTGAGAATATATTTAGCTGTCACAATAGCGCATTTTTCGATGCCGCCGTTCTCTTCCTTGCCTATCTTGACGCTGAATTCTATATCGCTGTTGTCGTCAATAATTTCGGCAAGTCTTTCCTTGGTGTCTATTACCGCAAGAAAGTCCTTCGTGGCATTAAGATCGTGGTCGGGATATTCCAAAAATTTGGATTGCCCTTCCATATATACCGTTTCGTCCGCCTTTTCGGCATAACTTTCCAGTATTGCCACAATGCTTTCGTATAATTCGCGGAACTCGCTCAATTCGTTTTCGATAAGTTTATCGGGATTCCTGACCTCGCTTACGGTTTTACCGGCAAAGATCTTATTCACCATTGCGTTGGCGTCTTTAAGGAATCTTGCGTCAATCTCTTTCTGCAAGGTAATAACCTTATCCCTTATTATTCCGCTGTCGGTTATGATTACCACTAAAAGATTGTGCTCGTCAAGGTCTATGAGTTTAATTTCTTTCAGTACTACTTTATTGATATTTTTCAATACTATTACCGAAGTATAATTTGTAACGTCGCTGATGACCTTTGCCGTACGACGGACGAGATCCTCTATTTCGCTGAAACGCTCTTTGAAGGAGTTTTCTATAAAAGCGATCTCGTCTTTCCGTAACGGTTGCCTTTCCAGAAATTTGTCCACATAAAGGGTATAAGCCTTTTTGGACGGAATCCTTCCTGCGGAAGTATGAGGTTGGATAAGATAACCCATTTCTTCCAAGGCCGACAGCTCGTTACGAATGGTCGCCGAACTTATTTCGCCGAAATGTTTGGATTTTATTTCGCCGGAAGATATAGGAGACGCGCTGTTGATGTATTCGTCGACAACCGCCTTCAATATTTTCTGTTTACGTTCGGACAGATTATCCGTTCCCATGTCGCTCCTTAGCACTATCTTTTAATGTCTGTTAGCAATCACTACCTTCGACTGCTAACTAAATTATAGCACTATTGTACCCGCTGTCAAGTAATTTTATTCGAAAAATAAAAAAATTTTTTGAAAATTATTTTTGAAAATAGATCTGACTGGCGTTTTGTTCTGCGCTTTTGATATTGCAACCGGTGCCCACGCAGATCTTCTCTCCGTCGATATGAAGTTCCACTGTAAAAAGCGGTTTATTATCATTCAAAGTCTTGCCGGTAACCACGAAAGAAATTTCTTTATTTTCTCGGGAACACAATTCGTATAAGCGGGACTTATAATCCTTGGAACTCAAATTGATATGGCTGAAAAGAAAGCGTTTCAAGAAATCGGTAGCCTCGTCGAGCTTTCCGTCGTTATCGAGAGCTATCGCCCCTACTATGGCTTCGAAAAGATCGCATTTGGCTTTAACGGAAGTACGGATATTATCCTGAGCGTTTCCGGAGCCGGTTTTAATGAATTTGACGATATCCATTTCGTCCACCACGCCGGCTATGGTGTTCCTGTCCACCGTCCCTGCCCTGATTTTGGAAAGTTGACCTTCCTTATAAGAAGGGTATGTCTGATAAAGATCCAACGCCGTTATATAGCCCAACGCCGCATCGCCCAAAAATTCCAATCTTTCATAGCTGGTGACGTTACGGTGTTCGTTAGCATATGAAGAATGGGTAAAAGCTCTCAGTAATAATTCTTTATTTCTGAAAGTGTAACCTATAATATGCTCAATCTCGACTATATCGTTATTTCCCAAAATTCAATTCTTCCCTGATCTTGTCGACTACACCGCTTTCGATCATATTCTTTGCTTGCAATATGGAATTGCGAATGGCTTTTGCTTTGGAGCTGCCGTGACTTTTAACGACTATTTTTTCCAACCCGAGAAGTACAGCGCCTCCGTTATCGTTGTAATCCATTTTCTTTTTAACTCCCTTGAAAACGGGTTTAAGCAACAAATATCCGAGTTTTGCTCTGAGACCTCCGGCATATATTCCGTCTTTGATAAGACTGAACATGGATAACGCAGTTCCCTCGCACGCCTTCAGTGCGATATTGCCCGAAAATCCGTCCGCAACCACCACGTCCGCTTCTCCGCTGAGTATTTCTCTCGCTTCCATGTTTCCGATGAAGTTCACGCCGCTTTCTTTGATAAGCGGAAAAGTTTCTTTATTGAGAGTATTGCCTTTTTTATCTTCGGTTCCGTTGCTCAGAAGACTGACTTTAGGGTTCGCAACGCCGAAAACGCATTTGGCAAAAGCGCTGCCCATCTGTGCAAACTGAACGAGATTGGCTGCTTTAGGTTCTACGTTAGCTCCGCAATCTATGAGTAAAACGCTCTTATCCGTAACCGTAGGCAAAACAGGACTCAAAGCCGGGCGAATGATCCCCTTGATCCTTTTCAGTAACAGTACCGCCGCCGTGAGAACGGCTCCAGTACTGCCTGCCGAAACGAACCCCTTGGCTTCGGGATCGGAATTCAGACAGTCCATGGCTACGTTGATGGAGGAGTTGCGTTTAGTCCTGACGGCTTCCGTGGGTACATCGTCGTTGGTAATAACTTCTTCCGCATTGAGAATTTCCACTCTCGACGTATCTACGTTATGTTCGGCAATATATTTTTCAATCACGTCCTGACGTCCGCAAAGCACGAGACTGAAACCTTTTTCGGCTTCCAACGATTCCGCCGCACCTTTCAATATTTCCTCGGGAGCATTATCGCCGCCGTACACGTCCAGTACTATTTTCATACAACCTCCGCTTTTTTATACAAGAAATAGAGGAAATATATTCCTCTACTCCGTGCAAAATTCAAATTTATGACAAAATATGTTATTCTTTGTCTTCCTTGGGCAAAACAACGGGTTTGCCGTTATAGTAACCGCACTTGGGGCAAACTTCGTGGCTCTTTTTAAGTTCGTGGCACTGGGGGCATTCGGACAAATTGAGCGGAGAAAGTTTCCAGTTTGCGAAACGCTTATTCCCTCTCTGTTTGGATACTTTACACTTTGGTACTGCCATAAGGCACCTCCTGATATTTCATCGATTGACTACGCTTGATAATTATATAGATTTATCGACTGTTTGTCAACTTAATTTTAAGATGTTTTACTTTATTTGGCTGTTAAACGCACAGCGTCCCTGGCAATAACCAGTTCTTCGTTGGTTTTGATGACCAGAACTTTAACCTTGCTTCCCGGTGCGGTCAATTCCACAACCGGTTCGGAAAAGAAATTATTGTTTTTTTCGTAATCGAAATCGATCCCCAAAAATTCCAAACCGTTCATTATTGCCGCTCTGCCCTGAATGCTGTTTTCGCCTATGCCTCCGGTCAAAACTATGCAGTCGACGCCGCCAAGAGCCACATAGTAACTCCCTATATACTTGCGTATCCTGTAAGCGAACATATCCACGGCAAGTTTAGCTCTTTCGTTCCCTTCTGCGGCAAGTTCGTTTACGGTACGGAAATCGCTTTCGCCGCATATTCCCTTGAAACCGCTTTCTTTATTGAGAACGGTCAGAACTTCGCTCACGCCGATGTTATGGCATTGCGCCATGAATTCCACTACGGCAGGATCGACGTCCCCGCTCCTCGTCCCCATAATAACGCCTTCGAGAGGAGTAAGCCCCATAGACGTATCGATACATTTTCCGTCTTTAACGGCGCTTATGGAACTGCCGTTTCCGAGATGGCAGGTTATAATGCGAGCATTATCCGTCCCGAGATAATCCATAGCCACCCCGGTAACGTACTTATGGCTGGTTCCGTGAAAACCGTATTTACGAATTTTATAGTTTTCGTAATCCGCATAAGGAATAGCGTACATATAGGAATGTTTAGGCATCGTACGGTGAAATCCGGTATCGAATACTGCCACCATCGGCGTATCCGGCATAACTTCCTTACAAGACTCGATGCAGGAAATATTTGCGGGCATATGCAGAGGTCCGAGTACGGAATTTTTCTTACAGATTCTAATTACTTCGTCGTCTATAAGTACGCTGTCGTTAAAATCTTCGCCGGAATGAAGCACTCTGTGTCCTACTGCGCCTATTTCCTTGACCGAAGCGATAACCCCGTGATTTTTATCGGTGACCATATCTATGACGGTCTGTAAAGCTTCGGTATGGTTGGAAATGGGTTTTTCCACAACGACGTCTTTTTTCCCGGAAACCTTGTGACAAAGATTGGAACCTTTCATTCCGACCTTTTCAACCAATCCTTTACAAATCATCTGTTCGTTATCCATATCGATGATCTGATATTTCAAAGAAGAACTTCCGGCATTTATGACCAGTACTTTCATAATACCCTCCTTATTCGCATTGCAGAGCAGTCATGGCCACGACGCCGATGACGTCCTCTACCGAGCAACCGCGGCTCAGATCGTTAACGGGACGGGCAAAACCTTGACATATGGGTCCTACCGCCTCGGCTCCGGCAAGTCTCTGAACGAGTTTGTAACCTATATTACCCGACTGGAGATCGGGGAAGATAAGGACGTTTGCCTTTCCCGCAACGGTACTTCCGGGCGCTTTCAACATTCCTACGCTGCCCACGAGAGCGGCGTCTGCCTGAAGCTCTCCGTCGCAACAAAGTTCAGGATGCGTTTCTTTCACGATTTCGGCAGCCCTCCGTACTTTGTCCACCAATTCGTGCTTTGCGCTTCCCTTCGTGGAGAAACTTAATAAAGCGACTTTAGGTTCTTCTATATCTGCAATTTTCCTTGCGCTGTCTGCGCTGGCAACGGCGATATCGGCCAACTGTTCGGCTGTAGGATTGGGATTGACGGCGCAGTCTCCGAAAACCAACACTCCGCCTTGTCCGTATTTCATTCCCACGGAATTGTCGGGCATACTCATAACGAAACAACTGCTTACTGTGGAAACTCCGGGTTTGGTTTTGATTATCTGCAAAGCGGGACGAAGCACGTCGCCTGTGGGGCTGATGGAACCGGCTACCATTCCGTCTACATCGCCGGCTTTTACCATAAGCGAACCGAAATAAAGGTGATTGTTCCTTACCAAGTTTTCCGCTTGCTCCTTGGTCATACCCTTTGCCTTTCGCAATTCGTACAAAAGTTCGATATACGATGAAGTTTTTTCACTGGTTTCGGGATCGATTATCGCAATATTGCGAAGTTCGCCGGCTTTAGCTTCGATAACTTCTTTCTTTCCGATAAGCGTTATCCTCGCGATATTGCTTTCTGCAATAATTTTTGCGGCGTTGATGATTCGTAATTCTTCCCCTTCTGCCAATACGATATGTTTATTCAAAGCGACTGCCTTGGAATAAACCTTTTCCATAAGTTTAGACACGGTACCCTCCCTGATTTGCTTTTTTTTAATATAATGATATAATAAATACGTTACGTAGATAATTATACTCTTTCTACGGAATAAATCAAGCATAAAAACAGACAGAACGAGGAAAATCCAGCAGAATGAAGACCGTAGCCATAATTTGTGAGTACAATCCTTTCACCAACGGACATTTACTTCATATGCGTGCCGCAAAAGAAGAAACGGGTGCCGATACGGTAATATGCATCATGAGCGGAAGTTTTACCCAAAGAGGAGACGCTGCCGTTCTCGATAAATATCAGCGTGCGGAAATAGCCGGCAGGTGCGGCGCCGACATGGTTGTGGAATTACCTCTTATCTATGCGGTTTCCCCCGCCGATAATTTCGCTTACGGCGCAATAAAAATTTTATCTGTTCTTCCTGAGGTAAAATATTTAAGTTTCGGAAGCGAATGCGGCGATACCGCCTTATTGCGAAAAGCGGCAAACTTCCTTGCCGACGAACCGGATTTATATAAGGAATATCTGGCGTCTTTTCAATCCGAAGGCTATTCCTTCCCGAAATCGAGAAGCCTCGCATTAAAGAAATATGCCGATACCTTTCCCGAATACGCCGATATATCCGAAATTCTCGAAAAACCAAACAACGCCCTTGCCATAAGTTATATCCGGGCATTGAAAAATGCAGGTCTCGAAGATATCGAGCTGCACACGGTAAAAAGAGAAACCGATTACAACGGCTTAAATTGCGACGAAGAATATCCTTCCGCAACCGCCGTCCGCCTTGCCGTAAAGGAAAACCGTCTTAACGATATTGAAGACAAAGTACCGCCGCTTTGTTACAATTTCCTGAAAGAGATCAAAACAAGCGGCACCCCCTTAGGCGATCTCTGCCTATATAAAATGAAAGATATTTCCGGTTATGACCTGGAAAACTATTACGACGTAAACGGAGGCTTGCACAACAGACTCAAACTTGCCACTCTTAACGCCGTGACCTTCGAGCAATTTCTGGAAAATGCGAAAACAAAAAAATATACCATGGCACGGTTAAAGCGAATATCGCTCTATACCCTTTTCGACATAACGCAAAAAATGTACGACGATGCGGCGGAACTGCCTCCTTACGTTTACGTCTTATCCCTTAACCGCAACAGAAAAGACATACTTGCCGAAACGAATAAACTCACCTCCAATGTTTTAGTTAAATATTCAGACATCGATAAAGTGGATAAAAGATTGCGTTATCTCATAAAACTCGATTTTAAAGCTCAAGGATTACTCAATATAGTAAACCGCTCCAATTATTTTAACCGAAAAATGATTTTGGTTTAATCCGACCTTATCGTAAACAAAATAAAAAAAGCAGGCTTTCGAAAGCCTGTTTTTTTTCCGATAAAAAATCGTCAATTTTGTTTGGTGGTCTTGATACGCAATTTATAATAAGATTTTTTGATACGCAGGAAGAGGTTCTTCCACCAACCGAGATAGGTCAGAGTCATAGGTTGGATCTTTCTCATTTTGCGGCTAGCCACCACGTCGTAAGTGACATAAATGTAATACAAGACTGCCACCAGTGCGAATGCGCTGAATACATAAGCGGTCGCCGTGTCGTAAGTTATCTGATAAATGGCGTCGGAGGTATAAGTATAAAGCAATTCCCCTACCGATACGTTGACGAATGTCAAAACGGCAAATACGGCAAAAGCAAAATAAATTCTCTTTTCCTTATTCATGATCGCATATATCAACATTAAAGCAAGGCTCGTCATCATCACAACGGGCGTAATGTTGTTTGAGAACATAAATACCATATTTATAAATGCCGTCGCAAGCAAAAGCAGATTCATTCTGTTTTTGGTTTTGAAATAGCCTATCGCCACAAGAACAAGCATAAATGCGATAAAGATAACGGAAACGATAAGCGATTCGGTGGAAACTATTCCGAAATTGTTGCCGAGCAAGGACTGGAAGTTAAACGCATTGAGCGAATAACGCAGATTTTTCGCCGTCATATCCCAATATTTTACCACGCAGGCAAAAGCCGAACCGTCTTTGATCTGGTTGAAATCGAAAGGCAAATTGAGAAGATAGAACAATGCGAAACCGACTACTACCGCTATTATCATGGGTATTCTGAGTTCTTTGCGGTTAATCGCCTGCTGAATGGAATATAAAATAACGATAGGCAGGAAAATCAAAGCCGTCGAGGACGTTAAAAATGCCACGAAATAGCTGATCGCCACCCCGTAGTAATTATTTTTCAGCATAAAGAAGACGGTCAACACGATCAGGAATACCGTTATGCTTTCCGCAAATCCCCAGAGTGCGCTTACTCCGAAAGTTACGGGTAAAATCGAGTATGCCGTCGCAATGATCGTGGCTCCCACGTTTCCTGCGGACTTCTTAACCATCAAATATATCAATACGGCGGTTGCCACATCGGCAAGTGACGCAAAGAATTTTACGAAGAAAATAGCCGCAAGATAAGGATTGCTGCCGTTGAAAATACGACTAATGAGTCCTACGAGTCCGAGGATATACAACAAAATCGGATTACTGCCGACGGCCATATAAGTATAACCGTTATCGGTGCAGAATTTTGATAAAGATTCGCTCAGATAAACCGTACCGTAATTTCCGATGAACAAAGCCTGCGAAGCATAACCTTCTACGTTATAACCGAGAGTAACGTAGGTCTTTGTCCCCGCCAAACAAACCGTCAACAGGTCTATAAGAAGCCGTATGAAGAAAGCTACTGCGGCAACAAGCATTACGCCGGCGATTTTGCTGTCTCTTATTTTTGCGAGGAATTTATTTTTGTATTCCCCTTCCATAGCCATATTGCGTTGGAACATCACATATGCCGCATAACAAATCAAAGCTACGGCAACCGCCCCCAAAACGACCCATATGACGTTTTTCGGACTGGCGTCGCCGTAATGATCGCTTACAAAGGTGAAATACGTTGCGTTTTCCGCAGTGATCTGCGACTTGGGGACCTGAACGAGTTTTATATCGCTGATGGTCACGCTGTTGACGCTGACGGGATATTCTTCCGTACCGACGTTTATGGCGATAGTGGTGTTCTTTGCGGAAGTGGTCTTAAAATAAAGTCTCCCGGTAGTTTTCGTGGAAGTTATTCCGCGGTGGTGGACGGCGTTGTCCCCGGTGTTGAAGTCATCGTCTTCCACAATGGAAATAAAAAATCCGTCGTAGCCCTGATCCCCGAACGAACTGAAGGAATTGGCGGTAAACGTGTATTCGATAAGATAATAGGCGTTGCTTTTAAGCGAAACTTTCTGTAACGCCTGTCCCCAACCGGCTTTGGACGTATTGATGACCAAAGCGCCGTCGCTTACCGAAAATACGTCGCTTGCGGAATATTGGTCGTCGGTTTTCAACGTCCATTCCTTTTGCAGGGCGCTTAGATCCGCATAGCTGAAAGTATTGTTGTCGCCGACGTTGATCAAATTCTCGTCGCTTGTGCAAGCTCCCAGTACGAGTATTCCGACGATTACCAAAGCGGCTAATAAAAGGATTTTTTTCTTCATTATAAAATACCTCTTTATAAACGAATACAACCATTCCGAAAACAGAACGGTTGTTATTCCCTTGTTTTAGATAAAAATTAGCGGCCGAGTTGCTTGATTTTGGCGGCTTTACCGGTACGTCCTCTGAGATAATAAAGTTTAGCTCTTCTGACTTTACCGCGTCTTACGACTTCTATGTGATCGATCTTGGGGGTGTGTAACGGGAAGGTCCTTTCCACTCCGACTCCCGATGCAAGACGCCTTACGGTGAAAGTTTCTCTGATGGAGCCGTTCTTTCTGGCGATGACTACGCCTTCGAACGCCTGGAGCCTTTCCTTGGAGCCTTCGATAACCTTAACGAAGACTTTAACGGTGTCTCCTACTCTGAAC